>CAYGQP010000047.1:0-9414 GCA_964352115.1 uncultured Micavibrio sp.
CTCCTGATTTGCCAAACGAGATTCCAGCGCTCTTAATGATTTATCCCAGTCCCCTGCCCTATTTTCTGTTGATCCTTTATCTTCCAACATAAGGGTCATTTTATGTGCTGTTTCCTGGGCTTTCTCAAACGCCGCTTGCCATTTGCCAGCCTCTTCTTTTCGATAATCGATCTCTTTTTGTAAAAACTCAATCTCCTTACTCAGCAAATCAGACTCTGCTCTTGGAGTATTATTTACGTTAGACGTTGTAAACCTGTCATTAAATTTAACGTTTTCTGACGTCTTATTGTCCTGCCCCTTCTCACGAATCTCATAGAGCCTTTGGAGCTCCGCAACGTCTAGACGCCTCTTTTTACGATCATCAATTGTATAGGAAAGCTTGCCATCATTCATATCGCTATACAAAGTAGGTTTGCTCACATCAAATTGCCGGACGGCTTCTGCTGGTGATATTTTTGTCATAGATAAGCTCTGAATTTTGATTAACGTTAAGTTTAGTAAAGCAGTTTTTTTAGTGTGCTGCAAGCTGAACAAGGCCGGCACACCTTTTATGATGAGGGCGTTTAACGTTAAACACCTAACGTAATTTAACGAAATGAACCAAATATTAACGTTAAGTTACGTAATAAATAGCGTTAAGACCGGGAGAGGGGTGCGGCAAAGTGGTTGCAATAAGCGGAAATTGAGCGCGCATAATTAACGTTAAGTTACGTAATAATTGAAACATCGCCTAACTTTTGTTAACGTTAACTGTCAGGATTCGGATCTACGCCGTTTTTTGACGCAACTCTTGTTCATTTCGAACAAAACCCAACACCACAATAAGGAGAAGCGCAAAGCGTTTTTTAACCTGAAATAAAAAACCGCCGTTGGCGCGGCGGTCTTAAATTTGAGGAGCGATACTCCTTAATCTCATAATTACAGTGTATCGCTCAACCGAATCGGATGCAAGTCTATTGTGACTCGGCAATGTTTTTTTGCGTCCTTATTCACAGGTTTTAACGCGTTTTTGCCAACACTAAAATGAGCATACATATCCAACATTCTTTAAACCAAACACTCGGCAGAATGCCAAATGCATTGCAGCTAATAATGGGGCAGGGGAGCCACGCGCCTAAACGCTATTTCTATCAAAGGCCGGAGGATAACGGCACGTTTATCCTGCCTTTAAAGCAGAGCTTCATTAAAGATGCACGGCTCATGCCTGGAACACGCTGCATGTTGGCGCTTCTGGCTGGATGGGCCGGACAGGGCAGGGCGCTTGAGCTTACTAAAGGTACAATCGCTAAACATATAGGCCGCTGCACACGGCAGGTGTTTCGCTATATTCAGGACGCAGCAAGGGAAGGGTACTTGCGCTATTCCTATACTAAAAACCGCATGGGCATGATTACAGGCCTTAAAGTCTGGCTCAGCTTTGATCTCTTAAGAGCTGAACAGAGAAAATCAGGCAAAAATCAAGCAAACAGGGCTATGACTCATCCGTCTCACATTAATAAAAACCATATATATATAGATAAAAGAGACCCTATTCTGGATGAAAAACTGGAGCGATTACGATCGTTGATTGAATAACCACCCAGATATTTCCCCTTAAAATTAAAAATCAGAGTTAAAAATGCTTTCAGGAAAGAGAGCCGGGGAGGCCTGCGCCAAAATCCCATAATTCTGTGAAAGCTGATAGAATGAAAGAGTGTTAATAGCGCACTTACGCAAAGTCCGAATGCGGACGGCATTCTCTATCCTGATCGATGCTCGGATAAGACTTTGCAGTGCTGCTAAAAGAAGCGCTTGTTCAAACACCTGAAAGGTGTGCAGCGCTATATCGGCACGGGTGGTGATGCCACCACAGGCGTTCTTTTGTTCTGCAAGAACAACAAACACCAACAGAACGTGATCGCCTGGGCTTACTGCGTAAGGGAGAGTAGCGTTTGGCGATCTATCATTGTTCTGTGCGGACATTTTCCAGAGCTCAAGGCCACTCAGCTGTGGCTGCTGCTGCATATCGTGCCGGAGCGCTACTTCAGGACGAACGCACAAGCAAATGGCATCGCTACGAACACCGAACCGGTGTGGTCTCTTCTTTCATTTTGGTCCCTGAACATGTCCGGTGGCTTCCCTCGCTGCCAAAAGCCTCTGACCCAAGAGAAAGCCAGGCGGGGCATCCTGCCCGTGCCGTTTTGTGGAATGCGGCTGAGGCTAGCGAAAACCGGAAGAATTTCCGCGTGGCGCGGGAGGTTATTCTGGCCCTGCCGCATGAGTTGTCCGAAGCCGGACGGGCTTCTTTAGCCCAAGACATGGCTGTGTACTTGGTTGAACGCTACCGCGTTGCTGTTGATGTGGCCATCCATGCGCCTACGGAAGGGGATGGGCACGACAGCCGTAATCACCACGCCCATTTGTTGTTCACCACTCGTGAACTCACAAATGAGGGCTTAGGCGCTAAAACCCGTGTCCTTGATGATAAAACCCAAGGACCACAGGAAATCGAGATCATTCGGGAAGTCTGGGAAACTCTAGCCAATGATGCGCTCAAAAGGGCAGGGTTTGAGGATAGTCAGATTGATCGGCGCACCCTGGAAGCTCAGGGTGTAGACCGTATCCCTCAAACCCACGTTGGACCCAAGTCCAAATCTTTGGAAGATAAGCTTACCAAAGACAGTAAAAAACACGATGATGACGAAGACGAGGAGGGGAGCGAGGGTAAATCATCATCCGGCGATAGCTTACCGCCAAAGATAGGCAGCAAGACAAAAGAAGACTTTTCTGGCCGTAAGATCGATTACAAGCTGATCGATCAGGACAAGACGCGAAGCGCTTTCTTAAATGAGATCAAATCTCTCAATGAGCAGCGCAATCAATTAGGCTCTGTGCCGATTGATCGTCAAATCGCCGAAATTGAAAAACTCATTGATACCCTGGATGGCCGGATCGATAGGCTAGGGGACTTGCTCAACAAAACCAGCCTTTCGGATCGCGTTCAAAAGGCCATTGCCAATCTCATACACCGCAGTAAAGAGATCATCCTGGCCAAGGAACAGGCCAAAGCTGAGCGCGTCTTATCCAGGCAGGAGAAAAGGGCGCGCGCAGAGCGCCAGATTAATCGTTATGGGCGTCTTTATCGCACAGGTCTGCATACACAGATCAAAGAGATGAAACAGGGCTTACAGAGCCTTAAAACCCTCAAACGCTTCTACACATCGATTCAGCGCTTTGTAGAGCGCATAGAAAAAGAGTTAGCTGCCACACAACCCTCTATTACCTTGAATAGAGAAGAGCAGGGCGATCAAAAAACGATCACCCATCAAGAGGCAAAGCTTAAGCTCTCGCTCAAAGCAGAGATGCTCAGGCGCCAAATCCCCGATCAGTTTAAACCGATACGCCGTGAGTCAGATTCCGGCTTTATCCTAAAAGGACAAATCAAAGAGATATTAGCCAGGAATACGCTCAATAATATCGATACTAAACGTCTAGAAATGAGCGCCCCACCCGATAGCAAGGCCCCACAGCCCATTTTAAGGACAGAATTTGCTAGAGCCAGAGGAGATATTCCAAAGTCACAAGCCTCAAGTGTTACTTTAAGAGCGGGCTTTAAGCAGACTCAAATGAGCCCAAAAACGGCCCCTTATAGACAGCCAATGCCTGAATTACCGGCGGGGCTCAATTGCTTAACAATTGTTGCATGGACCATAGAGTTATCAAGCTTCCTTTTTTCTTCTGGCAGCAGGGTAGTATATTTTTTACCTTTGAATCCTTCTTGAATCGATTTGCCGCTAAGAGAGAATTCATTACTATAGAAATCTCTTAATGCTGAAAGCCTTTGACGGCCATCAATAACGTCTAATTGACCAGTTTTCACATTTTTTGCTAGAAATATGCCTGGAACTGGAATTCCTATCAGTAGCGATTCAATCAGCTTTGATTTCATCGCATTACCCCAAACCTCAGCTCTTTGATAAAAAGGAACTGTAATTTCGTCATCTATGAAGCGTTGGGCTAACCCCCTAGTATCAAAGTCTAAACCGTATGATTCAATCTCAAAGGTTTCTATGGCTGGATCATCTTCTTGATCAATTTCTTCTGTCATTTTTGCAACCTATATTTTTGCATATCGTATAAGACAAGCTGAATTTATGGAAGAGCCAAAAGTTGGATGATTTATAGCGAGCTTATCGCTCATAAATAACAAAACCACAATAAAACGATAATATTAATTATGTAAATAATGTGTGTTTTCTTAGAAGCCCTGAAACAGAAAATCGAGGGCATCAACAATATCTTGTCTATGTTCATTCTCAATGTTTACAACGCATTTCCCCAAAGTACTTCTTGCTAATGTACCAATATCAGTCGTCATAAGAATGTAATTTTGCCCGTTTACTTGAATTACAGGCTTAAGTTTGGGCGCTACTTCTTTGTAAGCCTCTTCTTTTGGTACTAATGGCAAAACAACAACGGTATTTAAATCACTTAATAGATTTGCTTGTACATCAAGTACATATGGCACCTTGGCTGCCTTATATTCATATACATCAAACCGAGCCATATTTATTCGCTCCAATGAGGCGTTAACAGTACGCCTTGTTCTTCTACTCGCTTGTTATGAGCGAGCAGTGCTTTTTTATTTTTTGTTAGCCATTCTTGTGCACGGGCTTCTTTTATAGCACTAACCATCCCAGCCTCAGCGGCTTTAGAAGCATTGAGATTCAATGCCTTTGCTTCTTCAAGAATATCTTCTCGTATTGTTAAGTTAACGGGGCGTTTTTTGGGAACTGTATCTTCTGTATTTATACGCATATCAATCTCCTATATTTTTATCATAACAAATATGTAGAATGTGCGTCAACTATGCGCATGCTATATGGCGATAATTATAATTTATGCAAACTTGTGTGTTTTCAATTTTTAATTAACGAAGTTTGACAAAGACGGTCCAGAATAAGTGCTTTGTGACACAGCCGGTTCTTGAGGGCCTTGTGTCTGGGGTTCATGAAGAGGCGTTTGTGGTTCTATTGATTGAATAAAGGACCTGACTTCCGATAGCCCGCCATCAGGCTTCTCATTGCGAAACTCATGATTGTGCTTATCATAAGAATGATCAGCAATGCTATACGCATAGCTACCTATTATGGGACTGTCAGTCTCCATTTACCACCTCTACACACAAAATTTACTCAATGCATAAGTTTTTTATTATTTAGGGCGCATTGAGTCGGCTATATCGACGATTGTGTCGTAATCCTGTTCAAACTGTTGTTTTTCATCAAAACATCTATCGGCATATAAAAATACACCGCTAAAAATTCTATATTGGCTCTGGCTCAAAGATAGTGAAACGGCTCCCTCATCACTGCTTGTTTCTAAAGTACTTCTCATCACTGTTAGCAGACCCTGAAGGTCATCAGGCGAAGCGTTCTTGATTGTAAAAAACTCGTCTTCTGATGCGTTATTATTGATGAATTGCGTCAGTTCGATTGCAAGCTGCAGCTCTTCTGTGCTCATCTCCAGTTTTACAACTGGCTCTTTTGCTAAAATTGTAAACATCGGCGTCATGTTTTTTTTATTCTTTCATCACATTGTAAAGTTTAAACAAA
Source organism: uncultured Micavibrio sp. (assembly GCA_964352115.1). Lineage (GTDB taxonomy): Bacteria > Pseudomonadota > Alphaproteobacteria > Micavibrionales > Micavibrionaceae > CAYGQP01. Next base: position 5,595 of record CAYGQP010000047.1, read on the forward strand.
ACTCGACTCGTAAGTCCTATCAAACTGTTTTCATTGCTTAATTCAATAACTGGATTAGAAAACCACCTATTATGGCATATATAATGCATTCAAAAACGTAAAAATAATTAATTTTACGTAATTTTTATCTTAGTTAATATGTGTTTCTTCTGGTGTTGGACCACCCGCCGGTGGTCCAGAATTAAAAAAAGCAGGCGTTTTTACCTCTGGGCATTCAATACCAGCAGCTTCGGCCAGCTTTTGAATAGATTCAGAATATCGGTTAAATAGCCGCTGTGCTTTATTCGGATTTTTTGCATGTAGTTCCTTCACACGCTCAGGATCAAGGTTGTCCATGTTATCGGCCATTTTAATGATTATAGCTCCATGGTTACCGCTCGCAATCAAATCATCAATCACTTGCGTATATTCTCGTGTATCGTCTGCTGGTTTTGTGACCAGCTGCACCATATCGATACATGCATCAGAATAGCCGCTATTTTTTAAATAGTTAGCATCTACACCACAATCTTCGATTACATCATGCAATAAGGCTGCCATTAGTATATCCTGATCTGCTTCTGGATAGATTGTGCTAACATTATGCATCACACGCATAGGGTGCTGGAAATAAGGTTTTCCAGATTGATCCGTCTGTCCTTCATGAAGCTTTTTGATCAGCTCTATTGTTGTGTCTATATCGGGCATATTTTTATCGCGCCTTATCTAATTATCTACTTTGTGTAATAACATTATAATAATATTTACAATATCTTAACAACCTCTCTATTTTTCAATTTTCAGAAGTAGTAGTTACCCCAATTTCCAAGAAACAACTATAAAAGCTATTTCCACAATCGATGTTATCATCCCTCTTCCTCTAATAGTTTCAAGAATTCCAAGAGGCCTATTGCTTCGGTAGTTTCAGACAGATTGAATGAGGTTAATTTTTGCTGCTCTGTTCAAAGATTTGATTTCCAGCTCTCGTTTTGTGGCCGTGCTGCGGTTTTTGTGAGGCTCCTGATATACTAGTTTTAATGGACGGCGTGCCCGCGTGTATTTTGCGCCTTCGCCAACCTGGTGCGCAGCGATCCGTTTTTCCAGATTATTTGTAATTCCGGTGTAAAGGCTGCGGTCAGCGCATTCTAATATATAGACGATCCAGCTCATATATCTTTGTTTGTGTTTTCCTTTACCGCGCCTCAAAAAATCGGCATCATCATGACACCACCTTAACCAATTTCAACGCATGAGATGAGAGAAAAATGCAGATTTCTGGAGACGTTAAAGGAAAAACAGCCCTGATTACCGGATCTACGTCAGGTATTGGTTTAGGCATTGCGCAGGGCTTTGCCAAGGCCGGAATTAATATCGTCATGAATGGATTTGGTGATGAAACGGAGATTGAGAATCATCGTAAAGCCCTCGAATCAGAGGGCGTAAGAGCAATATACCACTCAGCAAACATGACCAAGCCTGATGAGATTGCCGATATGATCACAATAGCCGGTCAGGAATTTGGCGTGGTCGATATCCTTGTCAATAACGCCGGTATCCAGAGTGTCCATCCGGTTGAGGATTTTCCGCCCGAAAAGTGGAATGCGATCATTGATATCAACATGAATGCGGCGTTTCACACCATTCAGCATAGTGTTCAGGGCATGCGCGAAAAGGGCTGGGGCCGGATTATCAACATGTGCTCTGCACATGGCCTTGTGGCTTCCCCGTTCAAGAGCGCTTATGTTACGGCAAAACACGGCATCATAGGGCTGACAAAGACCATTGCTTTGGAGACCGCTAAGGACGGCGTGACCTGTAATGCTATATGTCCCGGATACGTCCGCACGCCGCTTGTTGAGAACCAAATCGATGATACCGCAAAGGCGCGGGGTATTTCCAGGGATGAGGTCATCAATGATGTGATGCTGGCGGCACAATGGACGAAGAAATTCGTGACGATCGAACAGCTTGCTGACACGGCGCTGTTTTTATGCTCGGACGCTGCTGAAAACATTACCGGCACATCAATTTCCGTCGATGGTGGCTGGACGGCCGCTTAAGCATCCACTTGCAGTTTCGCCTCAGGGCGAAATGAATGCTGCGATTTCGGATGACGTCCAGTCGGTTAACCCAACGATTTTTGTGATGATTTTTAAATCTGGCCCAATGATATAGGTTTCTGGAAAGCGCACAGTCTGAAAGAGGTCCTGCGAGATTTCCTTATCGGTATCATAACCAATCACGACGTTTTCACGGCTTAGCTTATTCCTCACTTCTTGATCAAATCGCTCAAAAAACGGCATCACCTTGGCGGGGTCTTCATCGACAGAAAGCGCGATAAACACCAATTGGTCGGGATGCGCCTCCGCCAGGTCCAGAAGCTCAGGAAACTCCTTGATGCACGGCACGCACCATGTCGCCCAGAAGTTCAGGATTATGGTTTTGCCTTTAAAGTCATGAAGATCAAACGTTTCGTCCGTTGTTGTTTGAAAGGTTGCATTAGGAATAATCGAGGAAAACTTGTGAGTGGAGTCTGCTGTGACAGGCGCCAAGGGAGGCGTTTTGGTCTGGTCCCAATAGGCAAATCCAAACCCCAGTGCAATCATCGTCACGAAAATCAATGTCTTAATGGGCATGTTGTTCGTTTCGTGCGTGTTTTTGTATTCCATAGAGCAATGCTGCAATGATCAATGTTTCCAAACCGATGAATAACCCTAAGGACCACGTTGCAGAATCTGTAAACCCGTAGCTGTGCAGACCTACGCCGAGCAAGTTCACACCAAACCAAGAGAGCGCGACAATGACTGAGAGATAGGCTAATCCCGCTGCCGTCCAAGTATTGTTCATTTGTCCGCTAATCCGGCCATGAATAACCCACACGATCCATAAGACAATCAGGAGTGCCCCATTTTCCTTCGGGTCCCAGCCCCAGAACCGTCCCCAGGATTGATCGGCCCATATTCCGCCTAAAACCGTCCCTACAGAGGAAAACAACAGCGCAATCAGCGCCACCTTGTGCATGGCCAGGAATAGTTTTATATCCGGCGTATTTCGCTCTTCAAGAATGGCTTTGCCGAGAACGTAATGCGCCATCACACTGGCGAGCAAACAAAACGCATATCCGGCTGTGATGCAAATGACATGGGTCGCTAGCCAGAAATTTGTATTCAGTACAGCTGAAAGCATCAAAAGACTGTCACCATCTTGATTGTGGGAAAATCCAACGACGTGCAGCAACGCCCCTATTCCGGCTGCGATGTAAAGCCAATGCACCTCCTGCTTTCTGAGGTAGGCCATCAACCCATAAAACACACAAACAAGACCCACGAAGAGCACAGATTCATATAGAGTACTGACCGGGGGACGATTTAGAATGAACATCCTTAGGCCAATACCCGTTGCATGAAGCACTGCACCTAAGAATACACTCGCAAAAGCCGCGCTCATCAAAAATGGCTGCTGCCTGACATAGCGGCTAATCATCAATGAAATCAAACATAGGACATAAAGTGCGCAGCTTAATTTATAGGGTTGTAGATCATTATAAAACCTTTCGGCTTTTAGGCGGGATGGGTGCAGCATATTACCGGAAATGTTGATGGTTTCATCGTAAATTTTCTGCACAAGATCATTCCATCCGGCGCTGTCTTTTTCGTGATAGGCAAGCGCAAGGTCTTGCCAGTGAGTAAAAAGCGTGCTTGTTTTCGGGCTTCCCGCGCCCTGTAAAATATAGGCCCATGGAGAAAACCAGGTCTGGTTTTGCATGTTTGGAAATACGCGAAACATTGAACTTTTTGCACCTGATTCACGAAGTTTTGCTGCAGCAAAAGACAGATATGTG
>CAYGQP010000048.1:0-6816 GCA_964352115.1 uncultured Micavibrio sp.
ACTTTTTTCAAGAACTCTTTCAATTTTTTTTCCGCAGTGAGCGTTATTAAAAAGCCTTCGGCGAATTCTTCTCGGTTTCTATCGTCACTGTTGAAAAGTCTGGCGACTCTCATGCTATCATTCACGGCGTCTACAGATTCTGCGGCGCGTATAATTTTTCCCTCTACGGCGAGGTATAAATTTAAGTCGGGGGTATCTGGTAAGCTATACGTGATTTCGTATGTCCCCATAAGAGGTTTGATGGTCATCGAACCATCCGGGTTGATGATACGCCCGCAGTCAGAAATAGAGGTTATAGGGGTTCTTTCGCTATTTAGGCTGTTAATGTTTCGAATAGTGGTCGTAATCGTCATTTTTAGGTTCCCTGATCATTATTTATTTTCAGGATTTGATATCAAATAATGCTAAAAATATGCAAGCCTAAAAGTTAATTTATTAAAAAGTTTTTTATGGCCATTTGACTTCGGGCGGGAGGGACATGAGAATGGCTTCGGTGTTGCCGCCGGTTTTCAGGCCAAATTGTGTGCCGCGATCATGCAGGAGGTTAAACTCAACATAGCGTCCACGTTTAATGAGCTGGTATTCGCGGTCCTCGTCGGTCCAAGCTTTATGCATGGATTTTTCGACCAGTTTTACGTAGATATCGAGAAAGGTTTTGCCAACATCCTGCGTGAATGCAAAGTCCTTACCCCAATCCCCTGAATCCAGATAGTCGTAAAAAATGCCGCCAACGCCCCGTGGTTCATTGCGGTGCGGAAGAAAGAAGTAGCGGTCGCACCATGCTTTATATTCTTCATAATCGGCAACATCGTGACGATCGCAGCAGGCTTTAAGCGCATCATGGAAGGCGGTCGTGTCGCGCTCGTCGGGGAACATGGGGGTAAGGTCGGCGCCGCCGCCAAACCAGCTTTTGGAGGTCGCAATCATGCGCGTGTTCATATGTACAGCAGGCACGAGCGGAGATTGCATGTGCGCCACAAGCGAAATTCCGCAGGCCCAAAAATCACCGTTGCTGTCGTCAGCGCCGGGGATTTTGGCGGCGAATTCAGGCGCGAATGTGCCGTGGACTTCAGATATGTTTACACCTACTTTTTCAAATACGCGCCCGCGCATGAGCGAAATCTCACCGCCACCTTTAAGCACGCTACCGCTTTCATTGGGCTGATCGCTGTCTTCGCGTTGCCATGGTTTGCGCTCGAACCTTCCAGATTCAAGGTGTGCGTGCGGCCCCTCGGATAGTTGGTCTTCCAGAGCTTCAAAGCCGTCGCATATGTTGTCGCGAATCTGGCGGAACCATGCGGAGGATGTTTTCTTTTTTGTGTCTAAATCATTCATGTTTGTGACCCGATTACTTATATACGCGTTTGCCTTATTGCCTCTCCTAAGATCATGGCGGTTGCATGACCAATGTTGAGTGACCTTACATGTTCGTTCATTTCAATCAATATGCGTCCATCAGCGTCTTGATGAATGTTTTCCGGCACGCCTGCGCTTTCCCGTCCGGCCAGCAAGATGTCATCATCATTAAATTCAAAGTCCAGATAATTATCAGCGGCCTTTGTCGTCATAAGGATAATGCGTTGATGTTTTGTGGATTGCCGGAAGGCCTCCCACGAGGGGTGGCGAACATATTCAACGTGGTCGATATAGTCCATACCTGCTTTTTTTATTTTCTTGTCGTCCCATGGAAACCCGCATGGTTCAATAATATGCAGCGTCACACCCGTGCATGCACAAAGCCGCATGATGGCCCCCACATTCTGTGCGATGTCCGGTTGATATAGAGCGATGTGAACCATTTGTATGTATACCTCGACTTTAACCCACAATTTTCCCCTGTAGAAAAAAATCATTTCTTGAACAAGGGTATAGATATGCTAATCGAGTTCCGTTATAAATGAATGTACTAAAAAAAGAACCTCAAAAGCTCAAGAACTATGTCGATCGATAAATCCAATACAAATAATGCACATAACAATGAAGACGGTGAGACACGCCGTGACTTTCTAGCCTTAACGGCGGCGTCTTTTGCTGCAGTGGGGGCGGGGTCTGTCGCGTGGCCGTTTATCAATTCCCTGAACCCAGCGAAGGACACTTTGGCCCTGGCCTCGATTGAGGTTGATCTCTCGCCTATTCAGGTTGGTCAATCCATCACGGCTATGTGGCGTGGTAAACCAGTTTTTATTCGCCGTCGTACAAATGAAGAGATCGCCGAGGCTGAAAATGTTGATCTCGCGAAATTGCATGACAGGCAAACCGACGATGCACGCGTTAAAAAACCCGAATGGCTTGTTTTGGTTGGCATATGCACCCATTTAGGTTGTGTGCCCACCGGACAAAAAGTCGGTGAAGCTAAAGGAGATTATGGCGGATGGTTCTGCCCGTGTCATGGGTCGCATTACGATACTTCCGGGCGCATTCGCAAGGGACCAGCGCCGAAAAATCTGGCTGTGCCGGATTATGAATTTATAACTGATACATTGATTAAGATTGGATAGGCATCATGGGAAGTGGTGAAAGAGTAAAGTTTAATAACCCTGTTGTAGAGTGGATCGATGAGCGTCTTCCGGTCTTTACAATGATGCAGAAGGAATACGGAGTCTTTCCGACGCCCCGTAATTTTAATTATTTCTGGAACTTTGGCGCTATTGCGCTTGTGATGCTCGTGACCATGATTGTGACGGGTATTTTGCTGGCCATGAATTATGCGGCTACGACAGACGATGCCTTTAACAGCGTTGAGCGGATTATGCGTGATGTGAATGGCGGCTGGTTGCTGCGTTATATTCATATGAATGGCGCATCGTTTTTCTTCATCGCGGTGTATATTCATATGTTTCGCGGGATGTATTACGGATCTTTCAAAAAGCCACGTGAGCTTTTATGGATGCTCGGTGTTACGATTTTCTTGTTAATGATGGCTACGGCGTTTATGGGCTACGTTTTGCCATGGGGGCAAATGAGTTTCTGGGGGGCAACCGTTATTACGAATCTGTTTTCTGCGATTCCATTGGTGGGAGACAGTATTGTGACATGGCTTTGGGGCGGGTTTTCCGTTGATAACCCGACGCTGAACCGTTTCTTTGCACTTCACTATTTACTGCCGTTTGTGATTTTTGCCGTTGTGTTTTTGCATGTCTGGGCATTGCACGTTACGGGTTCAAATAATCCGCTGGGTATTGAGCCGAAGGGGCCACAGGACACTTTGCCGTTCCATCCGTATTATACAATGAAGGACAGTTTCGGGATTTTGGTGTTCCTGATTGTGTTTTGTGCGTTCACATTTTTTGCGCCAGATATGCTCGGGCATCCGGATAACTATATCGAGGCCAATCCGCTGGTGACGCCTGCGCATATTGTGCCGGAATGGTATTTCTTGCCGTTTTATGCCATGTTGCGCGCGATTACGTTTGATATCGTCGTGCCGTTTACCGACATTGTTATTATTTCGGCTAAGCTAGGCGGTGTGCTTGTGATGTTTGGTTCGATTGGTTTGCTCTTTATTTTGCCGTTTCTGGATACGCATCCAATTCGCAGTTCACGCTTTCGTCCGATATACAGAAGCTTGCTAATTTTATGGACTTTGAATTTTATCTTTTTGGGCTGGGCCGGTGGTCAAACCGCTGATGCGAAGTTGTTGGGAATATCCATGAGCTTCTGGGGGCTTGCGTCCACGGGATATTATTATGCGTTCTTCTTTATCTTGCCGGTTTTGAGCAGAAAAGAAAAAGGGCGTGAGCTGCCTGAGAGCATTGCACAAGCTGTGTTAAAGAAAAACAAAACGACAGGCGCAACGCCGGAGGCTGCCGAATAATGAAAAAGTTTCTTTCAATTCTTGTAATACTTATTGTTTTTCCTTCTATGGCAATGGCTGCCGGCGGTGGCCCCGCGCCGGAAAAGAAAGATTGGCACTTTGATGGTATTAATGGGACGTATGACCGCGCGGCCCTTCAGCGCGGATTTAAGGTCTATAAAAACGTCTGTTCGGCTTGTCATTCCATGAAGCAGCTATATTACAGAAACCTTGAAGCCCTTGGGTATGATGAGAATCAGGTGAAGAATATTGCGGCTGAATACACCGTTACGGATGGCCCTGATGATGAGGGTGAAATGTATGAGCGGCCAGCTATTCCTAGCGACCGCTTTTTCAGTCCTTATGCGAATGAGGCTCAGGCCAAGGCGGCCAATAACGGCGCTTATCCTCCAGATTTCTCATTGATTGCTAAAGCACGTAAGTATGGACCTGATTATTTGTATGCTCTTTTGACGGGGTATGACGATGCGCCGGCTGATGTCACTTTGATGGATGGGCAGTATTGGAACAAATACATGCCAGGGCATATTATTGCTATGGCGCCGCCTCTATCGGATGGTATTGTTGCCTATGAGGATGGTAGTGACGAGACGGTTTCACAGTATGCCAAGGATGTTTCTGAGTTCCTGATGTGGGCGGCTGACCCTCACATGGAGGAGCGTAAGCAAACAGGCATTAAAGTGATTTTATTCCTGCTCGCATTTGCGGGAGTCATGTATGCCTATAAAAAGAAAATTTGGTCAGATGTTCATTAAGTTCTAAGCTCATCATTTCTGCGGAGGAGAGAGAGCATCGAAAAGCAAGAAGTTAGACAACTTATTCTTAAGGCAAAAATCTACATGCTTTTTGCTATGGTTTTCGTAATTGCGGGGCTTATCATATTTGGTGCCGTTTTTTCTGATTTCATGCAAAAAGAAGGCTTCGTTAAAACGATGATGAACCCCGTCACGGTGGCTTTGGTCATTCTGCCATTTGTGCCTGCGGCTGGTTTGTCATGGATGGCCAACCGCATTGATCAAAAGGTCATTCACTTTATTGACACACTGCAAATTGACAAAAGCAATTAAACTTCGGGCTCCCTGAGTTATGCGTGACTATCAAGACGAAATTATTCACTTCTGGTTCGAGGAAACTGAGCCACAAATGTGGTTCCAAAGTAACGAAGCTTTTGATGAGCGTATTCGTGACCGATTTTTAGTCATTTATGATATGGCCCGTGAAGGGCTCTGTAATCACTGGGCTGATGATGCAGAAGGGGCGCTGGCGCTTATTATTGTATTGGATCAATTTCCCCGCCATCTCTTTCGTGGAAAGCCGCAGGCTTTTGAAACAGATGAAAAGGCATTATTGGTTGCCAAAAAAGCCGTGAATAAGGGGTTTGATCAGATCCTGACGCCAGTGAAACGTGGATTTTTGTATTTGCCATTTCAGCATAGTGAAAAATTGGCGGATCAGGAGCGCTCTGTTGAGCTTTTTGGAGCGATGGCGGAAGATAACCCTGCTGGTGATATGTATGCGAAGCGCCATCATAAGCCGATTGAGCTGTTTGGCCGCTTTCCACACCGGAATGAGGTTTTGGGCCGGGAAAGCACGGCAGAGGAAATTGAATTCCTTAAAACCCACGATGGGTTTCTGTAGTATTTTAATCTTAAATGAGGGCTGTTCATGCGTGATTATCAAAAGATCTTAAAGCATTTTGATTTGAATATATCATCAGGTGATCTTGAGGTGTTTACGCCGATCGATGGATCATCAATCGGCAAAATATCAATGCATAAACCTGATGCTGCTTCGGATATGGCGCAAAAATCACAAGCGGCGTTTGAGGCATGGCGTAAGGTTCCAGCTCCGGTGCGCGGTGAATTTGTGAGGTTGCTAGGTGAGGAGCTGCGCGCGGAAAAAGACAAGCTTGGCGCGCTGGTGACATTGGAGTGCGGGAAAATCCTGTCGGAGGGACGGGGCGAAGTTCAGGAGATGATTGATATCTGCGATTTCGCTGTTGGTCTTTCGCGTCAGCTTTATGGCCTCACGATTGCTTCGGAACGTCCGGGGCATCATATGCGTGAAACATGGCAACCTTTGGGGCCGGTCGGCATTATTTCTGCGTTCAATTTTCCGGTTGCTGTGTGGTGCTGGAACGCCGCAATTGCCTTGGTATGCGGGAATTCTATTGTCTGGAAGCCCTCGGAAAAAACACCATTTACGGCGCTTGCGTGCCAGACATTATTTGATCGAGCTGCCAAAAAGTTTAAGGCGGCGGGGCATGAGATTCCTGATCACTTGTCACAGGTGCTGGTTGGTAAGGCTGATGTCGGGCAGGCGATGGTTGAGCACGAAGCTTTTCGTCTGGTGAGCGCCACAGGAAGCGTGCCGATGGGCCGTAAGGTTGGTGAGATTGTTGCCGCTCGAATGGGGCGCAGTTTGCTGGAGCTTGGTGGGAACAACGCGATGGTGATTGCGCCGAGCGCGGATTTGGATTTGGCTGTGCGGGCGATATTGTTTGGTGCCGTCGGGACAGCCGGGCAGAGATGTACTTCGACACGCCGCTTGATCGTTCATGAAAGCTTAAAGGATAAATTGCTGCCGACACTGGTCAAGGCGTATGGGCAGATTCGCATTGGTGATCCTCTGGATGCGAACACTTTGGTTGGCCCCCTGATTGATGAGGACTCGTTTGAAGCGATGCAGGCCGCCCTCAAGAGCGCTGTGAAGCAGGGCGGTAAGATTTTGATTGGAGGAGATAGGGCTGAGGGCGTTGCAGGAGGAGCCTATGCGCAGCCCGCGATCGTTGAGATGGAGACTCAGAGTGACGTGGTTTGCCATGAGACTTTCGCGCCGATTTTATATGTGATGACGTATAAAACGCTGGACGAGGCGATTGCGATGAACAATGGTGTGCCGCAGGGATTATCCTCTGCTATCTTCACAACCGATGTGCGAGAGGCGGAGACATTTTTGAGCGCTGCGGGCAGCGATTGCGGCATTGCCAATGTGAATATTGG
>CAYGQP010000048.1:6826-9116 GCA_964352115.1 uncultured Micavibrio sp.
GGTACGAGCGGCGCGGAGATAGGCGGGGCCTTCGGCGGAGAAAAGGAAACAGGCGGCGGGCGCGAGAGTGGCTCTGATTCCTGGAAAACGTATATGCGCCGTCAAACACAAACGGTGAATTACTCGACGGAGCTTCCGTTGGCGCAGGGCGTTTCGTTTGATTTATAGAGCGTTTTTTTTAGTGTGCTTAACCGTCTATTAGGACTTTTCATGGCACACTAAAATGATGCAGCCGAATCACTTTGTATTATTTTTTCGAAGCCAAATTACATATTCATCACACATTGAATTTCATAACAAAACATAAGCTCCCGCGAAATCAGGACCTTATGTTTTTTATTTATGTGTAACTTTGAAACTATTTTGCGCGCGATAAAAAAAACGATATGATTTAGGTATTCAAACATTATGAACATGAGGAGAAAGCTATGCCGTCACGTGGATTGTCATCTGCACAAACATCTCGAATTGAGTCTTTAAGAAATAAGCATTCAGCATTGAAAGCGCGAATTAAAGAGGCGCAGAACAGCTATTCCACCAGCGATTTTTATATTAGCCAGCTCAAAAAGCAGCGGCTTTTAGTGAAAGAAGAACTCGAAGGCATGTCTGAATCTACGGGTACGTAATGGTTTAAATAAATGGTTTAAATAATAAGGGTTTTGCCCTCAGATTTTTATCTCTTTAATGGGTTCAAAGACTTTAAAGGGGTCAAAGAAAAGACCGAACAAGGTTTAGGCTTGTCCGGTCTTTTTTTATTCTAGAGAGCTGACTAATGATTAATCGTTGCTATCGGACGATGTATTGCCCAGATCCGGCATGAAGTTCGAGAAATCAAACCCACCTGAACCAGATTCAGATGAGGATGATTCATCTTCTTGCGGCTTGGCCATTTCAGCTTGTGCTTGTTGCGCGCGTTCGGCTTTGACTTGCTCAGGATCTTTGCCCTGTGCCTTTAAGCCCTTATCAGAGGAGGCTTCGTATTCCTGATATGTGCATAGTCCCAATTCAGCAGGATGTTGCGGGCGGATCGTGCTCATGTCGGCGTGTGTGCGCTCGCGGATAGCGTTGATCGTTGGCTTTGTTGTTCCGACCAGCTTTACGATTTGCGCATCGCTGATTTCCGGGTTGTTCTTGAGGATATATGAAATTGCGTTTGGTTTGTCACCGCGCTTGGATACTGGTGTGTAGCGTGGGCCTTTTGAGCGTTGCTTAACGGTTGGAAGGTCGCTTTTGGACAGCACGAGCTGCGCATTTTCATCAGCCTGACAGCGATCAAGCTCTTCCTGCGTTAGTTCATTATGATCGATGGGGTCTCTGCCGACGAGGCCACGGCCAATATCTTCGTTGGCAAGCGCTTCGATCTCGATTTCTGTTAAATCGGTAAAAGCTGCGATCTGCTTAAACGTCAACATTGTGTTTTCAATCAGCCATACAGCCGTAGCCTTGGGCATCAATAATTTCGAGGGGGCTTGTCCTTTTTTTGCAGCTGAAGCCATGGTTCTTCTCCTAAAATTCTTTGTCTTTGCAATAGTTTGTGTTTCTCGATCCCGTCCCGTGGATCAAAGCGTTTACATGCTTAATTTATGGGGAACTCGTGATGTATAGGGGATATCGGCGAAAAAATCAAACTCTTAAAACAATTTTCCCAATGTGCTGTCCGGCCTGCATCATTTCATGGGCCTCATTTGCATCCTTTAAGGAAAATATTTTGTGGATGTGCGGTTTGATTAATCCGTCTTTGATTTTGGGCCAAATGTGCGTGCGCAAATCATCCGCTATGGCTGATTTTTCTGTCAAAGGTCGTGAGCGGAGAACCGAGCCGCTCAGCGTTGCGCGTTTACGCATGAGTTTCGGAATTATGATGCCGGCCTTTGCGCCGCCAAGGAATGCGATGCTCATATGACGGCCATATTCACCAAGGCATTCTATGTTTCGCTGAACGTAGTCCCCGCCGACCATATCCAGAACAAGATCTACGCCTTGAGTATCTGTGATGCGGGCAACACCGTCTACGAAATCATGGCTTTTGTAGTTGATGGCGTGATCGGCACCGATATCGATGGCCGCCTGACACTTTTCATCGGAACCGCAAGTCACAATTGATTGCCCGCCCATGGCCTTGATCATCTGGACGGCGAAGCTGCCGATGCCGGATGTGCCGCCGTGAATAAGCGCTGTTTCGCCTGGTTTGAATTTTCCGAGATGAAAGACGTTGTTCCATACTGTATAAAGCCCCTCCGGCATTGCGGCTGCTTCCTCAGGCGAAAGTCCCCTTGGGATAGTCAGGCAT
>CAYGQP010000049.1:0-9064 GCA_964352115.1 uncultured Micavibrio sp.
ATTTTAAATCAACAGAATCACTTAAGTACCGAAGGAGAAAACCAATGGGTAGCCCCGCCGCCAATGAAGACGTCGTAAACTCTAATTCACCGCTCTTGCAGGAACGTCATGTTTATAAACCTTTCCTCTACCCTTGGTGTTACGAGGCGTGGCTGACACAACAACGCATCCACTGGTTGCCCGAGGAAGTACCGCTAGCGCAGGATGTTCATGACTGGAAAAAGACCCTGACTCCATCAGAGAAAAATCTGATGACCCAGATTTTCCGTTTCTTCACACAATCCGATATCGAGGTGAATAACTGTTACATGAAGCATTATTCCCAAGTCTTCGGCCCCGTCGAAGTGCAAATGATGCTCTCGGCTTTCTCTAACATCGAAACCGTACACATTGCCGCTTACTCTCACTTACTTGATACAATCGGTATGCCCGAAGTCGAATATTCCGCCTTCCTGAAATACAAGGAAATGAAGGACAAATTCGACTACATGCAAAACGTGTCCATGGACAACCGCCGCGATATCGCCAAAACAATGGCGATGTTCGGCGCATTCACCGAAGGCCTTGCACTATTCGCCTCCTTCGCGATCCTGATGAACTTCCCGCGCTTCAATAAAATGAAGGGCATGGGCCAGATCGTTACATGGTCAGTGCGCGATGAAACATTGCACTGTATTTCGATGATCAAGCTCTTCAACACATTCATCGAGGAAAACAAGGACATCTGGGACGATGATCTGAAACGAGAAATCATTGAATGCTGCGAAATCACAATTGAGCATGAAGATGCCTTTATTGATTTGTGCTTCGAACAAGGCCCGATCGAGGGCATGACACCCGAAGACGTGAAGCAATATATCCGCTACATCGGTGACCGTCGTCTGCAACAATTAAATCTTGAACCACTTTATGGGGTAACGAAAAACCCTCTGCCGTGGATGGATGAAATGCTCAACGGTGCGGAACACACGAACTTCTTCGAAAACCGCGCAACGGAATATTCCCGCGCTTCCACACAGGGTACATGGGAAGACGTCTTCAACGTCGATGTGTTCCAGGGCCAATACGGTAAGGATCCAAACTCACCAACCGACATGAGCAATGTCAGTGGCGATAATGCCGATAAAGATGACGGTGCAATTGCTGCAGAATAAGCATAAAGATACTGCGTAACCAAAGGGGAGCCTTAAACGGCTCCTCTTTTTTATGCTGCATAGATAAACAATAACGGCTAGCCTAAGGTATGTTCTGATCTACGGCGGCGCAAACCAAAAACACCTAGTCCCCCCAAGACTGCCGCGCTAGCAGGAGCCGGCACAACATTCAATGAATCCAGTTGCGTGTCATAAATAACACCCGGCGATCCAGGCCCATCCAATCCTGATATTTGAGATATAGCTTCAAAGCCATTTGCAGATAAAAGACTGCCATCATTAAAGGCTGCGCTTAAATTAAACAAGGCCGCTTCCAAATCATCACTATTCGTTGGAAATAAGTCAAAGCCAGCATCTCTCTCTGATATCCGGAAAAGCGTAATACCGGAGGAACCCTGAGCTGTAAACGTGATCGAGCTAAAATTAGGATCTGCAGGACCTCCATCACGGTTAGATCTGTAAACAATAGATAAGCCATCCCCACTATTTGTTAGGATCTCAGATGGGTTTTCAGGGTTTTGGTAGGTTAATAGCCAATCAATGTTGCTGAGCTGAAAATTTCTTTCGAAATCATTATTAAAAGGTCCTGCCGTATACCCATCAAAACTGAGATCGAAATCCCAAGTCGGCGCAGGATTTGGCGTTATATCAATTGGCTGCGGATTAGATACATCAAAAATTCCTGTTGTTCCGGAAATATCCATATCTATCGGCGATGCATAGGCGGCATTTCCTGATATGCCAATAACAGCCATGCCTGCCAGAACCTTATTGCGAAAATGCGGCCCCATAAATTTTCTCCCTGAGCTAAAAATAAATTATGAATGACACATAGCAAATGTTATATGGTAAAGCAATTTAAAAATCCGGCCTGTGTTATTGAGACTTCATACTCAGTTATTGCGCATTCTGGCGCAATTTTTCCCACTCTGCTTCATCGAGATATGAGCAGCCACCAGGGCCAGCGTAAATCCAGCCACGCTCCTGTTCATGACGAAACATGAATTCGCCAACCTCACCAGTTTTCAAATCCGGGCCCCATGTCTGCATAAACGATGAAAAGCTAACCTGTATTGATGTCGGCAATCTAAAGGTTACATCAGACTTGTAGATTTGAAGAATCTTGAATTCGATAAGCTGATCATGGGGTTGTTCCAACATGTCTTTGACAAACGGCTTTTTAATATTAACGATCTCTGCCTTCGCAATCAAATCCGCAGAATTCATGACACTGCCAGGCTCTGGCGGCATGCAGCTCAGGGCAAAGGCTTGCACCACCATTGAACAATAAATCGTCAAAAATAAAATATATCGCATGGCAATCTCCTTCATTTATTGGTCATTACCATCATAAGACGTGGCCAATTGCAAAATCCTTGGCAAAAAAACAAAAGAACGCCCCAAATCACTCGAATCCCGGCGAAAACAATCAGGCTTATCCCTCGCTCATTCCCATGGCGTGAACATTAAAACCCTCGTTTTGAAGAGTCTCAACCACCTCTTCGACATGCACACTATCACGTGCCTCAATCACGACATCGAGCTCAGCTCTTTTGAGCGGTACCGCCTGCATCATACGCTGGTGGATCACCTCAATCACATTAGCCCCCGTCTCGCTCAATATCCGCGCAATATCCGAAAGCTGACCCGGCGTATCATCAATTTCAAACCGCAGCCGTGTAATGCGTCCCTCACGTACCAAACCGCGCAAAATAAGAGTCGAAAGCATCCGGGAATCGATATTCCCGCCACAGACCACAAGCCCTACTGTTTTACCCTTGTAAAATTCAAGATTATTTTTAATCACCGCAAGACCAGCGCCCGCCGCGCCTTCCGCAACCAGTTTCTCAGCGGACAGAAATTCAAAAACCGCCCACTCAACATCTTGCTCGCTCGCCACATCAATCCGGTCAACAAGCTTTTTAATAATCTCCATATTGGCCACGGACGGGTTCTTTACCGCAATCCCCTCTGCCAATGTTGCACCGCCAAGCTCACCTTTATACCCATCAAAATTCGCCTTCACCGACGCATAGCTCTCAACCTCCGCGCCAACAATTTCAATCTCGGGTTTCATGCTTTTAAGCGCCGTCGCCACACCAGCCATCAGGCCGCCGCCGCCTATCGGCACAACGACGACATCCAGATCCGGGCGTTGTTGTATCATCTCCAGACCCACCGTACCCTGACCGGCAACTAAATCAGGGTCATCATAGGGATGAATAAATGTATAACCGTGCTTTTCGGCAAGGCGCAGCGTTTCCTCAACGGAATCATCAAACATATGGCCATGCAGCACAACCTTTGCTCCAAAATCTTCTGTGCGCTTGATTTTATTGAATGGCGTGCCTTCGGGCATCACGATCACAGCCGGAATGCCCAGTTTTTGTGCGTGGAAGGCAACACCCTGCGCATGATTACCGGCACTACAGGCAATAACACCGTTTTTGCGTTGTGTGGGGTCCAAAGTCAGGAGCTTATTCAGAGCACCACGGGCTTTAAACGCATTGGTATGCTGCAAATTTTCCAGCTTCAGATATAAATCAATGCCCAAATGCAATGACAAGCGCGCCGCATGAACAACGGGCGTTCTGATCACGGAGTCTTTTATGGCACGGTTAGCGCGCTTAATATCTTCGATTTTAACAGTCATAAACCTCTGCAGTCCTCGCTATAAACGAAGGCAGAAGATTATAAGGTTCAGATTCAAAAGTCCAATGAAAGGGCTTAAAAAGCTATGGAAGATTTTCTAATTTTCGTTAAGCGCATTAATTTGACTGGAACACCGCCCCAAGAGCCTTACATAGGCTGTGCCGTTTTTAGGATCATTTAGAAAGTCGATAAAGCGCAAGCCAGCCTTTTCCTGATCCTTTGCCGCCTTCGCCAGCTTTTTATCACTGCGGAGCGTCTCATCATCAAAAACAAATGTCTTATCCATCGCTCGTTTAATTTGAGCATAGGCCTTCATATCCTTCGGCGTACAGGGTTGCGCGTACGGATCAGAGTAGGGCACTACAGCCGTGCTTGGCGTCGCAGCAGCTCTGCTTTGAGCTGTTGAGCGATTTTGCCGGACAATGGGCGCGGATTTTCTGGTTTGATCGTTGTTTTGCTCTACCTGCGCGTCAGGTTTTTTTGACCGCAGGAATAAGGTATTATCACGCGCCTGGGCTGTTGTCGCATAAAGACCAGCGAAAACAAGGCCTAAGCCAATCAAAAACAATATAAATGCACGCATGACTTTATCCGTTCAACTTAATCGCATATCCCTATAGAATACCCGCTTTCGGCCCTGCCTGTAAAATTTTATTTTTATGAACTGTTTTGAAATCACCATGGCCAGGAGTCACGATTTCTGTTAGTATAATAATACAAACGTCCCAGAGGTATCCATTTGGTCCCACCTTTCAAAACCTCAGATTTCACAGACCCCGGCGCAAAACTATCATTCGCCTCACATCTCCCCTTTACGTTTTTCACATTACCTACGACCCCACCATAACTTCTCAACCCACCACGGCAGAAGGAGCCCTTGTCTATGTCAAAACCATCCAAGAAGTCCCGCAACAAATTCCGTAAATCTAAAGAAAATGTTGTCCATGCAGCATTTGACGAACAAATGGACTGGCACCCGCTTGATGATGAAATCGACAACGCTCGTGACAAGAAATTTATTCAGAAAATAAAACCACGATCCGAAGGACAGGCGGAATTAATGAAGGCCATTAACAGCTATTCTCTATGTATGGCCATCGGTCCGGCCGGTACGGGGAAAACCTACCTCGCAATCACCGCCGCCGTAGAGGCGCTGGAGCGCGGCGATGTGGAACGTATTGTTCTGTCCAGACCAGCCATGGAGGCCGGGGAATCTCTTGGCTACCTGCCCGGAGACATGCATGAAAAAATGGCGCCTTACCTGCGCCCCCTATATGACGCACTCGGTGATCGCATGGGCGGAAAGAAGGTGCGGCAATATCTGGAGGACGGGACAATCGAAATCGCGCCCATCGGATTTATGCGTGGACGAACACTCAATAACGCCTTCGTGGTTATTGACGAGGCGCAGAATTGCACCTACGGTCAACTCAAGATGTTGGTCTCTCGTCTAGGCTGGCACTCGACCATGATCGTCACCGGCGATCCTGAACAATCTGATTTACTTGATGGCATGTCTGGCCTTTCTGATATGTCGCGCCGCCTGGATGCTCTTGCCAATGTCGCGATCATCAGGCTCTCACAGGCAGACATCGTCCGCCATCCCCTCGTTGCAGAAATGCTTGAGGTTCTATAAAGCGCTCATCTGCGCACATACATTTATAAGATTCCGTCGCTCAAGACTGAAAACCCAAGCCCGCCTTTGAACCCCCGAAGGCGGGTTTTTCATGAAGTATATGAAAATATTGATTAAAAAAACCAGCGCATACAAAAGTATTACTTTGAGATTCTTAACAGAGACATTATATCTTCATGACATTTAAAAAAAAGATAGCAATCTATGCTCTTTCAGAACCACATAACCGACCCCATGATCAGCATGCTTCTGGCCTCGATTGATCAATCACCGATCGGTATTACAATTGCTGATGTTGAAATTCCCGATATGCCGCTCGTATATTGTAACGACGCCTTTGTGACCTTAACTGGTTATCCAAAAAACGAAGTTATCGGGCAAAACTGTCGGTTTTTACAAGGCCCTGACACTGACCTGGAAGATGTAAAAAAGATCCGTGAAGCCATAGAGCATGAAAAGCCTCTGGATATCATGATCAGGAATTACCGAAAAAACGGTGAAGCCTTCTGGAATTACCTCATCTTATCGCCAGTATATAACAATGAAAAAGCCGTAGAATTTTATGCAGGATTCCAGGTAGAATCCAAGGAAAAGACTGTGCCCATCAAAATCCCGGGGAACAACCCAAAGGTGCTTCTCACACCCTAAAATGAAGCAAGCCTTCTAATCGAAAACTTTTTTCACCACACTCGATTTCAACCCCATCGGCCCAAAACCGGGAACTTTCGCGTCAATATCGTGATCGCCAATATGCTCCTCAGGCGGCAGAAGGCGAATATTCTTGACCTTCGTCCCGACCTTGATCGCGTTATTGCCGACTTTTAAGTCCTTGGCGATGGTCACGGTATCGCCGTCCTGAAGCTCATTACCCACCGCATCACGCACGATCACCTTTGCATCACCGCCGCCATCCCCCGCGGGCCATTCATGCGCACATTCCGGGCACATTAACAACGGCCCATCCTCGTAGACATAGGGCGATTGACATTTCAGACAGGGGGGCAAGGTATCAGGCATGGTCACACTCTCTTATCTCTCTCACAGCAAACGCATTATAATAATCGGACTTCACCGTCACGCCAGCGCCGCATATTCCCCTGCACACCGAGCCTCCCGGAATCCACCAGAACATATATCCGTTCGGCGATTTTGTGGGCCAAGCCCTCATCATCCTTTAGCGCAGGCAATAAATCAGGGGCATCATACACGGCGGAAATCAAAACCGCGACCTTGGCCCATTCCGGCCCGGCAACGGACAAAATAACACCGTCAATATGCTCATCCAGCTTGCCCAAAACCGCTTACCCGAGCCGCGCAAGACACGTTTCCGCGCTGGACAGCTCAACATCGCTCGGCGCGCCCTCAATCTCAAGGGACTCAACAACGCCGTCCTTGACGACCATCATATAACGCTGTGAACGTGTCGCCAAACCAGCGCCGGAGCCATCAAAGTCCAGACCAAGCGCCTTGGTAAATTCACCATTCCCATCGGGCACCATGGTAATCTTGCCCTCCGCGCCGGCGCTCGTGCCCCAATGCTTCATGACAAACGGGTCATTGACGGAAATGCACAAAATCTCGTCCACGCCCTTGGCCTTGATCGCCGCGGCATTGTTGATATAGCCCGGCAAATGCTTTTCCGCGCAGGACGGCGTAAACGCACCCGGCACCGCAAAAATCACAACCGTTTTCCCGGCCACGTAATCCGCAACGTTGAAATCCTCCATACCGCCCTCGCCCAGGCGTTTTACGGATACGGACGGTAGTTTTTCACCAACAGAAATGGTCATGAGTGCTCTCCTTGTAACGGGTTTAAATTCTATGAGGGAGTGTAGGGAAATTCAGCCTAAATTTAAAGCGAAATTCAGGGAATACCGCCCGTTGCTCCAATATAAGACCGCGTACCCTCTTCCGCAGCGCGGTTGTTATGATACAGCGGGTCATCGCGCAAAATCGCCGTGCAATCAATCTTGCGCGCGTCAATCGCCGCCTCCAGCGCCGGGTCCTTGGCGGAATTCGCATAACGGAAACACAGCGCGCTCGCGCTCATTTTCATCGGGTCGTCCGTGCCGACGTTCTGGCCAATGCCGCCAGAACACGCGCCAAGCATCAGGGCAATCATCAAATATGGAATCATACGGTTTTTCATGTCTTCTCCAATGATACACCAATGATACAGGGGCCCATAACTTAACGCCATCATAAAACGGATCAGGGTTGTGGCCCCGTAGTTTATACCCTCTTTTCGGACCGGAACTTTAGACACGAACTTCGGACTAAGTCCGATGAATTTTCCCCTCAACTCCCATATTATTTTACATAATGCAGGGTTTGGGGAGAAAGAAATAAAGCGCCCCACCCCTCCATGCCACCCGATATTGAGGAGGATGTAAAGGATTTTGCTTATTTTCTTGCAATGAGACAGCCGAATCGGAGAGAATTTAAATCTATCCTGAAAAGGATTGCAAACGGGGCTACCAGCCCCGGGGTGAAGCTAGAGGTAGCTTTGCTCAAGGGAGAAAAGCAAGAGACCCTGATGGCCCCGATACGTCGGCAACCCCGGAAGGACTATCGAGATGCTATCTTCTGAATCGAAACCTTATGATGCATCTAAGGCAGAGATAGCGCGAGCTACCGCGCGATATAAATAGACGGGATTTAAACCCCGTGCGCACGGGATTGTTTAAAGGAACATTACCTATGTTTTCAATAGACTTTACCGTAACCGCTAAATTGAGCTTGTGGCAAGTTTTACTTCTAACGAAGTTTTTGCTATTTGTGATTTTCGTCTAATAAACGAAGGGGGGCTATGCTCCCCTTTAGCTGTATTAGGTTATGGCACGTTGCAATAAGCAGTAAAACGAGCAGTCTTTCCATCAATAAAAGTCAAAAGCATTTTGATATTCCAGCCATTATCTATGGCCTGCCGAAAAGGGCTATCATCCGTACAATGAATGTCATTCAATTGTTCTTGTTTACGTTCTTGCCATCCCACTCTCAAATCTGCTGAACTAACGTTCATGAATTTTTTATATTCAACAATCTTAGTGTTACAAATAACAGCTACACCATCTTGCCTGGTGGCATGATCAACCCATACAGGTCCTTCAGAATTAACCTTTTGAGAGAAATCTTTCATGTAATTACAAAAAACTTCTTCATTGAATTCGTCTGCCCAAGCGTTTGTGTTCAAAAATATTAGCGCAAAAAATAAGATCAAAATTCTAATTTTCATACCTAAGCCACCTTCTTCTCGTCACCCTCAACTTTCGCCGCATCTTGTTCCTTCACAGCCGCCGCCGCTTCGCTTTGGCGCGCTGAAAAGTCCCGCACTTCCTGCGTGATTTTCATGGAGCAGAATTTCGGCCCGCACATGGAGCAGAAGGACGCATGTTTATGCGCCTCCGCCGGAAGGGTTTCATCGTGATAGGCCTTGGCGGTATCGGGGTCGAGGGAAAGGTTAAATTGGTCCTCCCACCGGAATTCAAACCGCGCATCGGACAGCGCATCATCGCGGAATTGCGCACCCGGATGGCCCTTCGCGAGGTCCGCAGCATGCGCCGCGATTTTATAGGTAATCACCCCGGTTTTCACATCATCGCGGTTCGGTAGCCCTAAGTGC
>CAYGQP010000050.1:0-3964 GCA_964352115.1 uncultured Micavibrio sp.
ATATCAAGGCTTCCGCCAGCAAATTTTGCCATGACTTCATCTTTTTCGGCAGGTTTCATGCGGCCATGAACAAGCCCAACTCTGTCCCCGAATAAATGTTTCAGCACATCGTAGCGTTCTTCCGCCGCCGCCAGATCCATCACTTCGGATTCCTCCACCAGCGGACAGACCCAGTAAATGCGGGCGCCGGTTTCAATTTGCCGCCTGAGGCCATCAACCATATCTTCCATTTTTTCTTTTGGAATAAGGCGGGTATCAATGGGTTTGCGTCCGGGTGGTTTTTCATCAAGTTTCGAGACTTCCATATCCCCATAGGCTGTGAGCGTCAGAGTGCGGGGGATCGGTGTGGCGGTCATGACCAGCACATCCGTCCCGCCCTTATCTTCGCGTCCCTTATCGGACAGCATGAGGCGTTGGTGCACACCAAAGCGGTGTTGTTCATCGATAACGGCCATACCGAGATCATGAAATTCAACACCGTCCTGAAAGATGGCGTGTGTGCCGATGATCACTTGCGCGGCCCCATTGCGAATTTGCTGGAGCAGGGTTTCGCGTGTTTTGCCTTTATCTCTTCCAGTCAGGATAACGCTGCGAATGCCTGCGGCCTCCAGGAATGGCTTGAGGCTTTCGGCGTGCTGACGGGCAAGGATTTCAGTCGGAGCCATGAGCGCGGCCTGTGCGCCGGAATCAATCGCGTTCATCATGGCGAGGCATGCGACAACCGTTTTTCCGCTGCCGACGTCGCCCTGAAGCAGGCGGAGCATTTTAATATCCTGTCCCATATCCTTATCAATCTCGGCGAGCGCTCTTTCCTGCGCACCGGTCAGCGAGAAAGGCAGTGATTGAAGAACAGCTTGTCTGTGGCTTCCTCCGGTTTCGAAAACGCGGCCACCAACGCGCCGCTGGCGATGACGCACAAGCGCAAGCGTGAGTTGATTGGCCAGAAGCTCATCATAGGCCAAACGTGCACGTTCCTTGCTCATGGGTTCCAGGCCGCGCTCATCGGAGGGGCTGTGAAGGGCCTCAATTGCCTTATGCCAATCTGGGAATTGGTTGCGGGTTTTATACGCCTCGTCCTGCCACTCGGGAAGTTTCGGCACGAAGCCCAATGCGCCGTCCAATGCCTTGCGAACGGTTTTATTCGTGATGCCTGCGGTGAGTGGATAGACCGGTTCAATAGTCTCAATGCTATCGCGCTCGTCCAACTCACCAATAGCATCAGGATGAACGATTTGCGGATTGCCTGCGTAATATTCCACACGGCCGCTGATGATTTTTTTACTGCCGATGGGGAGCTGTTTTTCGATCCAGCCCTTATTTGCGTGAAAGAATACGAGGTTGATCGTGCCTGTTTCGTCGCGGCACTGCACGCGGTAGGGCAGGTTTTTTCGTGCGTTGGGGCTGTGTTTTTCAATCCGAAGTTCCATGGTCACAACCCGGCCAGCAGGGGCATCGCAGACCTTCGGCGAGAAGCGACGGTCAACGAAATCGATAGGCTTGTGGCACAGCAGATCAAAGACTTTTGGCCCGCCGATGAGTTTTTCCAGCAATTTACCATTGCGCGGCCCCACACCGGGCAAAACGGTTAGGGCGCGAAAGAGCGGATCGAGATCGAAAGGGCGTTGTGACATAGTTATTTTTAAACACCAAGACGCGGAGACACCAAGTTTATTTTTTAATTCTTTGTGCTTCGCTATCTTAATGGTAGATCATTCTTATGACTGATGATTTGAATAACAAGCGCAAGAAGCTGATTTTTCGGTCCTGGCATCGTGGGACGAAGGAAATGGATTTGTTGATGGGGTCCTTTGCGGATCAGAATCTACAGAGCTTTGACGAGAGTGCATTGGCGCTGTATGAGGACATCCTCAATCATAATGACCCTGATCTTTATAACTGGATTTCCGGGCGTGAAGAACCGCCCGCCAACGTTCGTAATCAGGTGTTTGATGCTCTGTTGGAACACAAATATGCTAGTGCTTCGTAAACACCGCGTAGTAGGCGTAGCCTCTGTAGAGATGCTTGATATCTAATGCGCCTGATTTTTCAAATTCCAGTCGCTTGAGGTACTCCAAAATTTCAGGTTTATGATAAACGTGAAACAGTTTAAGCCACCAGAATATCAAGCCCCGGAACCATTTGGGTTGACCATTCATTGCCCCGAAATCAACAATGTGCATTTCGCCGCCAGAGGGTAAAATTTTGAGGGCGTGATCGATGCTTTCCCGCCATGGAGGGATAATCGATAAAGCATAGGAAAACACAATCTTATCAATTTTTGTTTTTATATTAAATAAGGAGCCGGGGCTAAAGCTCTGAGAAAAGGCCTGTTTAACAATGATGCGCTCATCAAGGTCTGAGCGTCTTAAATTCGCATTTGCTGTTTTGAGCATCTCCTCAGATGCATCCAAGCCTAAAAATGTGGTCTCGGGGTAGCGTTTTGCGAGCTTTATTAGGTTACGCGCCGTACCGCAACCAACTTCGCATACAACATTGTTTCGATTGGGTTTAATGTTCTCAATTAAGTGGTCGCGACCAAGTAAGTAGTATTTTCTGGAGGCATCGTAGACGTGACGCGTCCATTTATACATTGCATCCATGTGGGCTTTGGTTTGCGCTTCGGATGTCATGAGATATTAAGCCGATTTTTGAGATTTCTTGGCACGCTGTGCGCCGATCTCTCCGCCCAAGGTGTAGACATGAAACCCGCCATAAATGGATGAGCGATCCTTTGCCACGGCGGCCTCTGATTTGCCAGGGTCGTAGTGATATTTGCTGAGAATGTCTTTGGGTAGAGCATTCGTAAGCGGGCTGTTATCGCCTGCAGTACGGAAGATAATGCGCGCGCCGGGCTTTGCTGTGCGCGTCACTTCAGCCCAAAGCTGACGGAGCTGGTTGTCATTCATCCAATCCTGTGCGTCGAGAAAGACATAGCAATCCAGAGAGCCTTCAGGCTGCGATTCAAGGAAACCCGTGATTGAGGTGTGATGGACCGATACGCTGTCGGTTGCTTCCTTGAGTGTATTGTAGTGTTTTTCCTTGAGGTAGCGGGGAATGGCTTGTTTATGCTCGTGATCATAGCCACGGCCAAAGGCCTGCCATGCAAAGTAATTATCCTGAATAGGAAAATCAACAGCGAGGCGACGCAAACGCGCGTGAAGCACATCGGCCATATCCTGATTGCCCTTCAGATCATCAAATTGTGATGGCGGAATTCCCAGACCATAAAGGGCAGGCGGCATATTACAAATCCACCGGACGAATTTCTTATCGAAGATCGGGCCAAGCGTGCGATCGAAAATCTCGGCTTGTTCCTTTTGGTTTTTGGCCGTGACGATTTCGCGCGGGTCCTGACCATAGATTTTGGCCAGAATATGAACGGCGCTAATGAAACGGCCTAAGATGCCGAATTGATAGAGGTTTTTGCGGAAATAATTGATACGGCGGCCTCTGAGAGGGCTCCATGAATCCCAATATTTGCGGCTGAAGGCATCAAGGTTAGGGCGGATATATGTTTCGTAGTTCTCGATGTTTTTTTTGTCATCGGCGTGACCAAAGAACAAAAAGAAGCTCTCATAATCCGGAAGATGTTTGATGGCGGTGATCTTAAGGCGAGCGAGGGCGACGTGCGCAGGGTTTAGGTCAATGGCGCTGATGCGGCCCGGCTTCTCGGTCATATAGTTCATGATATTGCACCCGCCGGACGCAATTGTCATGATATGGCTGTCCTGATCAAGCTTCAGGGCGTCGAGGTCAACCTCCGGGTCTTCCCATATCTGCGGGTAAACAAAGCCACGAAATGTAAGAGTAAACAAGCGCTCCAGAAAGCCGCGTTTGGATGTGAGTTTATTGTCAATCACGGCTTCGTTCAAAAGCTTATCTTTGTTTTTTGGATCTTCGGTTTTTTCGATCGCTTTTTCGGCAGCCATAAAAAATCTTCCTCTCGCTTTGCAATACCTGAAAA
>CAYGQP010000050.1:3974-5632 GCA_964352115.1 uncultured Micavibrio sp.
CACGAACACAAACCCAGAATTCAATATCTCTCCAGAAACTGGCGGAGTGAGTATGCGTGAAAATACGATCTACGGCGCGCCCGAAGGTCACGATGCGCGCATTCTTGCTGAAAAAGCGCGCGCCATCATGCCCGAAGACCGGGTTTTGATGCACGTTGCGCTGGATGATGGCCGGATTGAGATGCTTCGGGAACTGCTGGCGTATTTTGCGCCGGACGTTCAGGTCGTTAGTCTGCCTGCATGGGATTGTTTACCTTATGACCGTGTGTCCCCCAATAATGAGATCGTGGCCAAGCGCGTAGCGGCCCTGTGTGAGCTTTTACGATGGGATGAGGAAGCCAAACGTTACCCGCGTATTTTGCTTACCACCATTAATGCGGCCATTCAGCGCGTGCCGCCGCGCGATGTTTTGCGTCATGCAAATTTGCAAGGCCATGTGGGGGAGCGTTTGGATCTTGATCAGCTCCAGACTTTCTTTACACAAAACGGTTATATTCGCAGCGAAACTGTTCGCGAGGCGGGGGAGTATGCGATCCGCGGCGGGATCATTGATTTCTTTCCGCCCGGAAATGATCGTCCAGTTCGCATGGATTTATTTGGTGATGAAATTGATTCCTTGCGTCTTTTTGATGCGCTGAGCCAGCGCAGTGAAGAGAAGATTGAGAGCTTCGCGCTGCAGCCCGTCACGGAATTTTTTCTGGATGAGCAGAGTGTTCAGCGATTTCGTACTCAATATCGTGATGCATTCGGCGTTGTTAAAGCTGGTGACCCTCTATATGAGGCCGTGTCAGAAGGTCGCCGTTATAATGGCATGGATCATTGGTTACCGTTGTTTTATGACGCGCTGGATACGGCATTTGATTATGTTCCTGATGCGGCAATGACGTTTGATCATCATGCGGCGGATGCTCATGATGAACGGATCACGCAAATTCGTGATTTTTACCAAGCCCGGCAAACGCTTAAGGCTTCGCAAACGCAAACCAAATCCAAAGATGTAAGCTTGTCCGGTGCGGTGTATCATCCATTGCCGCCTGCACAGCTGTATATTGAAGATAGGGAATGGGAGGCGTTGACCAGCGATGCGGCGATTTTATCCCCATTTGGCGCGCCGGGCGATGATGTTCAGCCATCGGCAAAAAAGGGCAGGGATTTTGCCGATATTCGTGCGCTGCCTGATGGCGATGTGTTTGCAGCGCTGCGGCAGCATATTACCGCGCTACAAAGCCGTGATTTGAAAGTCTCGATTGCCTGTTATTCCGAAGGTTCGCGCGAGCGACTGAGGGGATTACTGGAGAATGCTGCTATTTCGCTCAACAGTGTCGATCTGATTATTTTAGGGCTGGAGCAGGGCTTCGAGGCGCAAGACATAGCCATCATTACGGAGCAGGATATTCTCGGTGATCGGCTGGCCCGGAAGTCAAAGAAACGCCGCAAGGCTGATAATTTCCTGACCGAGGTGTCATCGCTGGACGAGGGCGATCTGGTTGTGCATATGGAGCACGGCATTGGGAAATTTATTGCGCTGGAAACGGTGAAGGTTGGCAAGACTTTGCATGATTGTCTAAAGCTGGAATATGCGGGCGGTGATAAGCTGTTTGTTCCGGTGGAAAATATGGAGGTGTTGTCGCGTTTTGGCCATGATGAGGGCACAGTGC
>CAYGQP010000050.1:5642-9001 GCA_964352115.1 uncultured Micavibrio sp.
CAGCTGGATAAGCTGGGCGGCGCGAACTGGCAGGCCCGTAAGGCGCGGGTGAAAAAGAATCTGATGGAGATGGCCGATGAGCTGCTTAAAATCGCCGCCGCGCGGCAACTCAAGAAAGCGCAGAAGTTCGAAGTTTCAAATGATCTGTATAATGAATTCGCGGCGAAGTTTCCCTACAGCGAGACTGATGATCAGGACCGTGCAATTATTGAGACGATTGAGAGCTTAGGTCAGGATTATCCGATGGATCGGCTGGTGTGCGGGGATGTCGGGTTTGGGAAAACCGAAGTGGCGATGCGTGCGGCCTATGTTGCGGCGATGGAGGGAGCACAAGTGGCCGTTGTTGTGCCGACAACCTTGTTGGCGCGTCAGCATACACAAAACTTTCTGAAACGTTTCGCCGGAACCGGCCTGCGCATTGAGCAGTTATCGCGCATGGTGAGTACGAAGGATGCGAATGCGACCAGAGAAGGGCTGGCCAATGGATCGGTAAATATTGTTATTGGCACGCATGCACTGTTTGGGAATTCGATTAAATTCGCCAATCTGGGTTTGCTGATTGTCGATGAGGAGCAACGCTTTGGGGTTAAGCAAAAGGAAAAGCTCAAGGATTTAAAAACCAATGTTCATGTGTTGACGCTAACGGCCACGCCAATACCGCGAACGTTGCAGATGTCATTGACGGGCGTGAAGGAGATGAGCCTGATTACCACGCCACCCGTTGACCGGCTGGCTGTGCGAACATTTATTTTGCCCTTTGATGCGATGGTGATCCGAGAGGCTCTGCTTCGCGAGCATTATCGTGGTGGCCAGAGCTTTTATGTCTGTCCAAGGATCAAGGACATGAAGGATCTGGAGAAGATGCTCAAGGAATTGGTGCCCGAAATTAAGGTCGTAACCGCGCATGGTCAAATGCCGCCGATAGACCTCGAGGATCGCATGACGGCGTTTTATGATGGGCAATATGACGTATTGCTGGCGACGAATATTATCGAGAGCGGGATTGATATCCCGACCGCGAATACGATGATTATTCACCGCGCGGATATGTTTGGACTGGCGCAGCTGTATCAGATCCGCGGACGTATTGGACGATCAAAAGTCAGGGCCTATGCGTATCTGACATATCCATCAAACCAGAAACTTAATCCGCAGGCGCAAAAGCGTCTGGAGGTTATGGAGACCTTGGATACGTTGGGAAGTGGTTTTCAACTTGCCTCGCATGACATGGATATCCGCGGGGCTGGGAATTTGCTTGGGGAGCAGCAATCAGGCCATATCAAGGAAATCGGCGTCGAGCTCTATCAGCAAATGCTGGAGGAGGCCGTCGCGATGGCACGAGAAGGTGTTGATATGAGCGATATGCCTGAGCAGAGCTGGTCGCCGACGATTAATATTGGTACTTCGGTGCTTATTCCCGAAACCTATGTTGAAGATCTCGGGGTGCGCATGAGCCTTTATCGGCGTTTATCTGATTTGGATAGCGGGGAAGATACAGAGAGTTTTGCGGCTGAGCTGATTGACCGTTTTGGCGAATTGCCTCAGGAGGTCCAGAATTTGCTGGATATTGTCGCCATAAAGCAAATGTGTAGAACGGCTGGTGTGTCTTCGATTGAGGCCGGACCGAAGGGGGCTGTGATTGAATTTCACAATAACTTGCCCCCGAATGTTGAGGGGCTGATGACCTGGATGACGAGCAAGGGCGGAACTATAAAGCTTCGCCCTGATCAAAAGCTGGTGGCTATACGGAGTTGGGATAGCGCAGCGCAGCGGGTTAAGGGTGTGCAAAACCTGATGAAGGATTTGTGTGCGATTGTCTAACGCGCTAAACTTTAAATACATAGGAGTTTTTACATGACGTTATCCCCCAGTGAATTTGCAAAATGGCGGTGTTTGGTTGCCCTGATTCATGCTGACGGGAAGGTTGATTCAGCCGAGAAAAATGCGTTGGATCTGCAGTTTAAGCGCCTGACGCTGTCAAATGAGCAGGCTCGCCAACTGAGTTATGATCAAAGCCATCCACAGGATCTCAAAAAACTATATGAGGGTGTGACTGATAAAGAAGATCGCGAGGATCTTGTGCATTTGGCATACACGTTATTTTGGTCTGACAGTGATTTCGACGACGCAGAGCGGGAAATATACCAATACCTTAAGGATAATGCTTGATTTGGCATAATATATGCATCTCCTGTGTTCATGGCTGGTTTGGAATTTGTAGAGTTTTGTGCCAGTATTGAAAATGTTCAAGTAAAGGAATCGGATATGAGCCTGGATTACGCAGAAAAACGCATTAAAGAGGCGTTGAAACTTGCAAAGGGAAATATTGTTAGGGCGCGCCAGCAGATCATTGCCTGGACTTATGAAGACTCAAAACTTTTGCATGAGCTTGCGAAACCCCATTTGACTGGGATTGTGGCTTATCATGTTGACCGTGTGAAGTCAGGGCGTGCATCCAAACCCGTTCAGCCGCCACCGGCAAAACCGCAACCATCGCAAACCAAGGGGCAAAACGAAGAGCAGTTTGGGCTAGAGATTATCAAGGCGATTGCTGCTTCAGAAGGAGCAACATTTGGCCTTGAAGGGGATGCGGTGCAGCGCCGTCCGGGACAAGCCTCGCAGCAGCATATCAATGCGATGAAAGTGATCGCATCCAAGAGCAAAACAACTGAATAATGACATTATCCGAAATACCGTTTCCACAGTGGGAGACCATAGAGCCGATTAAAGGCGATGCATCATCACGGCGCTATTTCCGTGTTGCTAAGGGCGATCAGACAGCAATCTGGATGGATTGCAGCGCGGGGCAGACGCGCGGGCATGGTCTTGATGATTTTGTGCGTATCGGACATTGGTTGAATGATATTGGGCTGAATGCGCCTGATATTTATGAGCTGGATGAAGCTGGTGGTCATGCGATTATCGAAGATTTTGGTGACGTTACATTTTCACAAGCGCTTATTGATGCCGTGCCTGTGGAGACTTTATATGGCGCAGGGGCAGAAGTGCTCAATGTGATTGCGGATCAGAAATGTCCGCTGGAATTACCACAATATTATGCGAGCCACGTTCACGAAGGACGTAGGCGCGTTATAGATTATTTTCTGCCGTTCATGACAGGGCAAAAGCGGGATTCAGATATCGTAGGTGCATATTTTGATGTCTGGGATGAAATTGAGCGTGGGCTTCCCGATTGTCCTCAGGGGTTTTTGCATATCGATTATCACGCGCAAAACTTGATGTGGTTGCCTGATCGTGAGGGGCTAAAAAGCGTTGGCATTTTGGACTTTCAAGGCGCGATGATTGGGCCGACCCCCTATGATCTGGCGAATATTCTTGAGGATCCGCGTCAGGGGGTG
>CAYGQP010000051.1:0-8824 GCA_964352115.1 uncultured Micavibrio sp.
GTATATATCATCCGCATGTAACAAATTATAAAATATGCCATCGAGATATAAATCCAAAACCAGCAGAAATCCGGCGCAAAGAACCGCCCACGGGAAAACCCGCTGAACAGCATCAACGACGTCCTCACGGGCATTCCGGGCAAAATAAAAGAACAACACGGCGCCCAAAAGAACCAAACCAGCCTTGCCCACGCGCTCCAATGCAACCTGTTGATCGACAGCCCACAAACTGCTGATCGCCATAAGTGCGATAATCACGCCAGGTATAACCAGCGCCGCTATGTCAACGATAGGCCATCGCTTGCGCTCGCTAAAAACACTCACCAAGCCTAAAACCCCAATTATACCGGGGGCAAAGGCCAGGAATCGCGGTGCAAACACCGCCAAAACTGGCAAAATACAGACCCCCAAGGCCAAAAATAATGACAAAGAAGATGCAGAGCTTTGCGCTGAAGCTTTTGGATTCACAAGCGTCACAGACTATCCTGATGCGGTAATGGGTTAAAATTCAGGGGCTTATAGACCCTGCCACCACTTAAAATGACATGGGCAACCAGAAAGTACCAGAGGGAACGATTAAAATTTACAGTGTTATTTCTGTGCCCTGCTCATTTGACACCGGGGGCTCTTCGTCAATGAACTCTTCCAGATCGGTATCGTCCTGCTGAGGTTCGGCGTTATCATCACCAGCGGCGGGTTCGATTTGATCTAAAGAGGACGTCGGGGAGGCAGGATCAGAAAAAGCGCTAGGCTCCTCAGCTGTAAAGCGCTCGCCAAATGTATCATCCGCCATGGCCGAAAACGGCAATGCCATGATCGCCATCGCAATAAGTATCGCGCTGCTAAAACGTGTCTTGGATTTTTTGGCCAGCATTTTCTACGTCCCTCCCGAAACCTTCAGCCGTGTTGCATCCGCTGAGCACAAGGGCACCGAAAAACGCAGAAATCAAAAGAATTTTTGAAAACGACTGACTCATTTATAACCTCATTGAACTATGTTTAATGGTTGTAGCAAAAAAATTACCTTATGGCAAAGAAATCATTCACTCGTGGGCTTACTTTCTGATTGGTCCTGATCGGCTAGGGATTCTATAAACCGAACCACATTATTCGCAAACCCATGATCATACATCGAATTATGCCCCGAATTTTGCAGCACAACAAGACTTTTTGGCTCATTTGCCGCATCAAAAAGCGCCTTGCCGAACCGATTAGGAATCACCATATCCTCCCCCGCCAAACCGATCATAATTGGCGTGTCTGTGAGCGCTTGAATCCGGCGAACATTATCAAACTGATCCCACATCAAGTGCTTCAAAAACGGGACATAAAAGAACCGCGATTGCGCCACATCAATCGCCCGGTTAAACGGCACCTCAAGCACAACCCCGCGGACCTTGTATTCATTCGCCATTTGTAGAGCCACTGCAGCCCCTAAAGATTCCCCATATAAAACAATATGTTCCGGCGGAATGCCTTTTTCCTCAATCACCCACTGCATATAGGCACGGCCATCTTTATACAAACCATCCTCGGTCGGTTTGCCGGGATTACCGCCGTACCCACGATATTCCGCCATTAGCAATCCGTAATGATGTTCAAGATATACAGGCGTTTTAAACAAACGCACACCAATGCTATGGGCATTACCGTGAAACATCACGATCGTAGGCTTATCGTCGCCAATTGGTTGCTGAAACCACCCCTCAAGCGCAAGGCCATCTTCGGTTGTAACCTTCGCAATTGTCATCCAGGGCGCATGCCCAATATCCGGACGCTCATCACCAAAAGGCATATAAATGAAGCTTCGCTGAGTCACGAACAAAATCGCCACGAGCAATATATAAATGCCAAGCGTAATTCCTAGAATTTTTATGTATTTCATATGAGCGATGTATACCAGTTTCTGGGCCGGGCAACCCGCAGGACAAAGAATTCTATGAAGTATAGTAACAAGGCATGTGATAAGAAAGAGCTTTTCAAGCACGCGCGCAGAACCAAGTATAATTTACCATAAGCTTGACTTTGCAGCACTTTC
Source organism: uncultured Micavibrio sp. (assembly GCA_964352115.1). Taxonomy (GTDB): domain Bacteria; phylum Pseudomonadota; class Alphaproteobacteria; order Micavibrionales; family Micavibrionaceae; genus CAYGQP01. The sequence goes on from CAYGQP010000051.1 coordinate 2,039, forward strand.
CATATAATTTTCTGCGCTATGACTAAACGGCACACAGAACTCGTTCAAGAATGGCTAAAAACCAACCCACCAGGATTGGAAGATCGTCTCTCCATGCATGAAATGATTGAGGAAACGTGGAGGGAAGCCATCAAAGCTGGAAAACCTCCATGCCTTAGAGATCTTTTTGCCAAAGTGGCAGAAAACTGGAGTAAGGGCGAAAGACCATATAGCGCCAACAAATTCAGAGCCGAACTACAATCTCGTACAGAAAAAATGGATGGAAATGCCCCTGCAAGCAAACCTCTCGAGAGCATCTTCTATAGCGATGAACCTGTTAGAGGGAAAAGACAAATCACGTTGGCAAAAATCGCTAAAGCCTTTGATATTGAAAAAGATCAAGAACTAAAGCTCTGTAGGATGGGTGCTCAAGATAACCTGGACCTAGAGTACGTCGAGGATCTTGCTGAACAATGTGCATTGGCGGAAGGCGACAAAAAAATAGAAATACGCACTGAATTAATGAGATATTTATACAGTAATTCCGGCATAAGGATGGAAAGACTGGCAGAAATCATAGGTAAAAACCCAGGCACTCTTCACAATTGGATTCATGGCCTTCACAGACTTGAAGATATCAAAGGTGCTGAAAAATTACTCAAGGTGCTCTTACCCAATATTTTGAGATTTCCCAATGCGGAAATAAAGAGAGTCCGAACCGCTCTTCTTTCAGCCTTAACCGATCGCCCCCTGCATCTTAATTTTGAAGATCTTATAGCAAAAACAAAACATGCGACGGAGCCACATAAGGTTTTATATTCTTACCTCTTTGGCGCCAAAAGTGTAATGGGCATGACCTTAAGCGAGGGCGCGAAAAAACTGAAAGAAACACCTAAGTGGCTAACAGATCGCTCTAATGGTTTAACGGCTACAAATGAGGACGAGGCCAATAGAATCATTGAATTGGCTGAAAAAAAATTAGGAAATGCCACAGCGGAACAAAAAGAAGACCTAATCGATGCTCTAACAAACATCGAAAATCCATCTAAACTCATGCAAAAAGTAAAAGCTGGAAAAATGTCCTTGGCCATAGCTGCCGTAAAAATCAGAATGCGAAAAGGTAAATCTCAACACGAGCTACAAACATCAGACATGTCCAGAGAAGTGATTCAAGCAGTAGAAACGCGTGAAGAAAAAATTTCACCTGAAAAGGCAGTAATTTATGCAAATATATTATTCACAGGCACTTATGCAAACACGCCTGAACGAGAGTATTTTATAAGTCGCGCAACCGACTACGATGCGCTGAGCAGAGAAGAGATTGTTGCCCGGCTGAATTCTAAGTCAATAGATCCAGAAACAGCTGCTGCTCATTTATTAGCCCTAAATGGACTTACGAGAACTGCTTTCATGGAAAGAGCTGGACTATATCTCCAAGCGCTTAGCTTTTGCGCAACCTATAGCGCAGGTGAAAAAACAATAAGGGCACTGGCTGATGCAACAGGTTGTGCATTTGAGGAAATCCAAATCCTATCGCAAAATAATAAGAAGAGAAAAAATAGAATTTCTAGATCAAGCTCAACTGCAAGCAACGACGGAACACTTCCTAAAAAAACTGGATACGCTGTTTATCCGCCTAGCGTTGATTAAGAAAACTTGGTGGACCCTAGCGGGATCGAACCGCTGACCTCTTCGCTGCCAGCGAAGCGCTCTCCCAGCTGAGCTAAGGGCCCTTATAAGATTAAGAACAGGGATAGCAATAGCGATACCCGGTTCATTTTTCAAGTAAAAAAGCCGCCCTGTAATCAGAGCGGCTTTCTCAAATTTGTAATATCGCGAATTAACGCTGGTTCATGAAATGAAGCACATACTGGAACATCGCAATAAAGCTGATATATAGCGTCAATGCAGCTGACCAACCCATGCGCTCGGCAAATTCCTTGGGCGTATTTGGGCTATACATATCTTTCATCGCCTGTGTCTGCCAGGCGGTCAAACCACCAAACAATACGATACCAACAGCCGCAATAGCGTTACCCATGAATGTGCTCTGAATGAACAGGTTCAATACAGAAACAGCAATCAAGCCCCAAATCGCCATGGCCCCAAATGTTCTGATCGGGGTCAGGTCCTTTTTCGTGGTGTAACCAAAGACACTCAAACCGGCAAACATCGCTGTTGCAACAAAAAACGCACGCGCAACATCTGCGCCAAAGGCCGGATTAGCCGTTGCCATCACGGCAATCGATGAAAAGCTGATCCCGTAAACGGTTGCAAGGGCAAAAAATGCGATACGAAGCTTTGACGCCGCCATGCGCTGGGGGTTAAAGCCGAACCAAACAATCGCCAGCGGCGCAAACATCACGATATACGCCTGCGGTCCGCCCAAAAAGAGATTGAGCAGGAACGGCGATGTTGAGACAAACCAGGCCACAAGAGCCGTCACAAGAACACCCGCGGTCATCTTTGTGTAAATGGCATTCATGTGCGCCTTTAAACCAGCATCAACCTGCCGTGTTTTGCTTTGCGTAGCAGTAGCGAAACGATTTTGTTCCATATTTTTAAACTCCTCCTTAAGAAGCTTTGTAATTAAAACCATATTTGTACTATTTATATATACCAATTATAGCGCAGTTCAATGAAAATCGGTAATTCACCTTTAGTTTAAAGCGTCTTTTTACGCTGACCCCGCCGGCGCGTGATCCAAGGGTTTCGGGGGTCTCTCTGCGTATCCAGTCGATCACTCTTGTCCGCTGGCCCAGCATGCGGTAGATCCGGGATCGGCTCTCCGGTCATGATCGAAATCGTTGAAATACGCGCATCAATAGGCGGATGCGTCGAAAAGGCTCCCATCAACGGCTTGGAATTCTCAATACACATCTGCGCCACATCGCCAGGCATTGCAGGCACATGGTCACGTCCCGCGATGCGCATGAGCGCACGCATCATGGCCTGCGGGTTCTTCGTCATCTCCACTGCACCAGCATCGGCCATAAATTCCCGCCGCCGCGACAACGCAAACCGCATTAGCAAGGTCGCCAGATACCCAATCCACAGGATAATCGCCACCGCGAACATAAACATCATCGCCTTACCACGGTCCTTGCCGCGACCGCCGCCATAAAATATATTTCGGCGCATCGATGACCATGCCATTTGAGAGAAAAACCCAACCATGCCTGTAAAAATCACAGTGACCATCAACAGCCGCACATCATGGTTCAGAATATGCGCCAGTTCATGGCCCAAAACAGCTTCAAGCTCATCTTTTTGTAGAGAATTCATCAATCCCCGCGTCACGGTGATCGCATAGGATTTCGGGCCAATACCGCTGGCAAAGGCATTACGGGCATGCGTTTCAATAATATTGAGATGCGGCATCGATATCCCCTGCGCAATGCAGAGGTTTTCGAGCAAATTATACAGCTCGGGCTCCTCCGCGCGGCTAACGCTATGCGCACCGGACATTTTGTTGATCAACGCCGCATGCGAAAAAAACGCAACCACGAACCATATTCCCACAAAACCAAAAACGTAATACCAATAAGCGCCCATTAAGGCATTGGCCTGATTAATCGTCTCATAAGCGGAAATTTCCTGCGCGCCCGTTTGGCTCTGAAAAATCATCGCCCACGCCGCAGCGCCGAACCACACAATCAATCCGATCAAGAACGGATAAAGACTGAGCAACACAATGCTTTTGAAATTATTGTTCCAAATTTGTGTTTTCAGACCAACAGAATGTAGTGCCATATTGCCCTTTAATTTACCTCAACAATGTCGCTATTGAATAACAAATAACTTGATAATATATTGTTTTTATTAGCTACCGAATTTTACTTCTGGCGCTTTGTCATACGCGGCGCGGTCTGCCTCGTCGATCTCGAAAAACTCTTCTTTACCGAACCCGAACTGCTTCGCAATCAACACAGCCGGGAATTGTTCTACGGCTGTATTCAGCTCTGATGTCGCATTGTTAAAGAACCTGCGGGCCGCGGCGAGCTTGTTCTCAACATCCGAAAGCTCATCCATCAGCTTTTGGAAATTACCATCAGCCTTCAGATCGGGGTAATTCTCTGCGACTGCATAAAAACCGCCCAGCGCACGTGTCAGCATATTTTCCGCACCCATACGGTCCTCGCCGGAGCCAGTCCCCGCCTGCTGAACCTGTGCCCGTGCAGCAGTCAGATTTTCCAAAACCTGCTTCTCATGGGCCATATACCCTTTTACGGTTTCAATCAGCTGCGGAATTAAATCAAAGCGTTGTTTTAACTGGACGTCAATATCAGCAAAGGCCTGTTCACGGGTTTGCCGCAATGCGACTAACCTGTTGTAAATCATTACAAAAATAAAGCCAATAACGACCAGTATGCCGAGCAGTACCCAACCTTCCATGATAATAGTCCCCTTTAATAAATTAAAACCCAAAGATCAAAAATTATGTCACGTGTATTCAATAGTATACCATATACAATGGCAAGAATTTATGATTTTCCGCAATATTGTGATCGCTATTTTACTTTTATCATTTTTACCCTAAGATCTTTGCATGACCGCAATAACATCATCTCAATTCATATCAGCCGCCGCCAAGGGCACCGATTGGCGAGACACATCCAAAACCGTTTTGGAAGATCTACAGCAAGCCGTTAAGGCATCCAAAAATACGTACACCTTAGGGTTCATTTACGTTACGGACACATTGGCCGATGATATCGAAAGTATTTCCAATCTGTTTCGTTCCGTATTGGATATAGAAAACTGGGTAGGGACCGTGGGTATTGGTGTTTTTTCATCCAACGATCAATACATGGATGACCCGGCAATTTCGGCAATGATCTGTAATATTGCCCGGGATGAGTTTTGTCTTTTCAAAACAGACGGCATGGACATCCATAATGCAGAGGAAGCCGTACGCCATTTCATGCAAAAACACAGTCCTATGCTGGTTTTTACACATGGCGACCCTATGGCGGACGAAGATCCGGCCCTCACCTTACCAAAAATCGAGGACATGACCGGTGGATACGTCACAGGTGGTCTATCTTCCTCAAGGAATATTCACGCGCAAATTGCAAACGGCCTGCACGAAAACGGCCTAAGTGGTGTAATTTTCGCCGAATCCATCAAGGTCGCAACAACATTATCTCAGGGGTGTAATATCATTGGGCCGCAACACACCATCACCCGCGCCGATGGTCATGTTATAGAGACAATTGATAATAAGCGCGCCGCAGAAGTCTTTGAAGACGATTTGCGCGCCATGGCCATGGAAAAAATTGGCATCGACCCCAATGATGTGCCTGTTGATGAAGACCCGGTTACTGGAGAACCCGAAATGCCCCCCGAATACAAAACCGTGTTCAAGGGCGAAATTATGATTGGCTTCCCGGTATCGGGCTCTGACCAGCGCGATTACCTCGTAAGAAACATCGTCAACATCCAGGAAGATGGTTCCATGATCGTATCTGACAATGTCAGCGTAAAAGAATCGATGCTGTTCGTTCACCGGGATGACGACACAATGCGCGAAGATCTGTGCAAATCTCTCTTGGAACTGCGCGAACGCGTTACGAAAGATCATGGGGAATTTGCCCCGAAAGGCGCAATTTACGTGTCCTGCCTAGGCCGGGCCTTTTCGCGCGATGAACTGCCCGAAAATCACGAAATCCAGCTCATACGCGACATTATAGGCGACATCCCGCTAACCGGGTTTTATGCTGGCGGGGAGATCAACAGCGCCCGCTTGTACGGCTACACGGGAATACTAACACTCTTTCTTTGATCTTTTCGCAATCCGTGTCTATATTTCTTTTATGCATAAAGCACCGCACAATCAGAATACCCTCAAAAGCAAAGCCCCATCACCTCTCCACAACTCAGGATTATGTAAAATGAAATCACTTTCCATGACTGCCTTTTTGTTCGTTTTTTTAATCGCCTGCGCCGCAGGTTTTCCTCAAAAAAGTCTGGCACAAAACGCTGTGCCTGATTTACCTGAACCAATTCAGAACTTGGTCAATGATGGGGCGCAAGTCAGATATTTAGGGCGTGATCATGGTTTTGATTCATGGCTAACTGTAAAAAACGGCCAGGAACAATATTTCTACGTTAAGCCAGACGGCAGCGCATTTGTGATGGGGGTGCTTTTCGACAATAAGGGCAAGCTTATCACAGTTGATCAGGTGCAGCGCTTGCGGTCCCAGGGGGATGACCTGCTGGAGACATTAGCGGACGACAATCTCACAGGATTTGATACCCGCGAAGACGGCAGCTCAGAAGAACGCTTTGCCTCCGATTCCCCCTCTGAACGGTTGTTTAGAGATATAGAAGAATCTAACTGGGTCTCTTTGGGCGACAATGACGCACCAGTTTTATATAGCTTTATTGACCCTCAATGCCCACATTGCCACAGCTTCATCAATGACATTCGCCCCTCTGTTGAGCGCGGCGAAGTTCAGGTCAAAATAATCCCCGTTGGCTTCAAGGATGAAACCCGCGCCCAGGCCGCATTTTTAATCGCCGCGCCTGATCCGGAAAAACGCTGGTACAGACATTTGTCAGGTGACGAAACTGCACTCCCCGCAAAAAGTGAGATTAACCAGCAGGGCGTTCAGCGGAATCTGGCCATCATGCAATCATGGAAACTGAATGTTACACCCATGATTATCTATCGGTCCAAGGACAACACCGTAAAGCTGGTCCGCGGCAAACCGAAAGACCTGAATGCGGTTATTTCCGATCTGGGGGCTAAAAACTAAGGCGCATATACAAGACCTTGGTCCTAAATAAGGCCCTTTTAAAGAC
>CAYGQP010000052.1:0-8815 GCA_964352115.1 uncultured Micavibrio sp.
CGGCGTAGTTATCCTTGAGCAAAGAGGCAAAGGCCATGGCCTCCGCCGTTGCCCAGTCAAAGTTCTCGCCGCTTTCAAACATTTTGCTTTTATTATCCAGTACACGTTGCAGCTTGCGATTCACATCAAACCCGTCGGGAACCGTTGTCAGGATCCTGCCGAGCTCACGCATTTCATTGTCGGTAATGGCCGTTACCCCCTTGCGCGGGCCTTCCTGAGTCGCGAGGGCTAGCCCTTCCCATGCGCCGCCAAGGAAATCAGCATCATTAGGTTTATATGTCTTTGTGGCCTCAAAAGATTCCTCCAGGTAATCATTGAATTCCTTGTCCAGCGCATCTGTTTCTTCTTTTGTCATGGAGCCTTCGGCAATCAACTGCTGCACATATTTATGGCGCGTCGTTTGCTGGTCAGCGTTTTTTTTATACATGATCGGCTGTGTAAACGCGGGCTCATCGCCCTCATTGTGCCCAAAACGGCGGTAACAAAACATGTCGATGACGACATCTTTTTTGAACTCCTGCCTGAACTCCGTTGCAATGCGCGCCACGTGCACGACAGCCTCAGGGTCATCGCCATTGACATGGAAAATTGGCGCGGCCAGCATCTTCGCTACATCCGTGCAATACGGGCCAGAACGGCTGAATTTCGGCATCGTTGTGAAGCCGATCTGGTTATTGATCACGATGTGGATCGTTCCGCCAACCCGGTAACCAGGCAGTTCAGAGATCATCAACGTTTCTGCGGTAATGCCCTGACCGGCAAAGGCTGCATCGCCGTGAAGAAGAAGTGGCAAAACCTTCTGTGATTCATAATCATTCTTTTGAACCTGCTTCGCGCGAACCTTACCAATCACCACCGGGTTCACGAACTCTAGGTGCGACGGATTAGCTGTTAGCGACAAATGAATATTGTTGCCATCGAAATCCCGGTCGCTCGATGTACCAAGGTGGTATTTCACATCTCCCGATCCCAAAACATCATCCGTGGTCGAAGATTGCCCCTGAAACTCAGCAAAGATTGCTGTGAAGGCCTTGCCCATAACATTTGCCAGCACATTCAAACGCCCGCGGTGGGCCATGCCGATGACGATCTCTTCCATGCCCATCTGACCGCCGCGCTTCATGATCTGCTCGATACACGGAATGAGGGCCTCTCCGCCATCTACGCCAAAACGCTTTGTTCCAGGATGTTTTTTATGAAGAAACTGCTCAAACACTTCGGCCGCGATGAGGCGCTGAAGGATGGCTTTTTTGCCCTCGGGCGTGAACTCTGTCTTGTTTCTGGGTTGTTCGATACGCTCTTGTATCCATTGCTTTTCAACTGGATCGGCCAAATGGACAAACTCGACACCGATCTTATTACAATAAATTTCCTTTAATGCGGTCAGGATCTCTCTGAGTGAGGCACGGTCCATCCCCAAAACACCATGAACATAGATCGGGCGATCGTAATCGGAGTCCGAAAACCCGTAATGAGACGGCTCAAGTTCAGCGTGAACTTCGCTGTCCTTCAGATCCAAGGGGTCCAGATCAGCGATCAAATGGCCGCGTGTACGATACGCGCGAATGAGCATCAGTGCACCGATCGAATCCTTTGTTGCACGAATGATATCCTCTTCACTGCCGGTAGAGGTATTCGCCGGTGCCCCGCTTGTTTTGCTTTGATCGACTGAGGGTGTTCCAAAGTCAGGGCCAGCCTTACGGTTGCCTTCAGGAGTCCAGCTCGCCCCATTGAGTTCGCGGAGGACTTCAACTTCATTATCATTCAACGCCTCAAAAAACTCTTTCCAGCTATTGTCTATGTTCAAAGGGTTAGACAAAAACTCGCTATATAAGTGAGAGATATATTCAGCATTTGCGCCCGTAAAGGCAGAGAAGTTTTGTGCGGCATTGGCCATATTTAAAGCTCCAAGTTTAGGGGGAATCCTGTTGTTCTTATGTTTTTTACTTAGAAAATTACACTCTATTTAATACCTTGGCCGGAGTCGGGCGTCAAGGTACGAAAAGCAGGGAGTTTAAGGCTTTAGGGGCTACTGGGACGCAGAGCTTTTGAGAGATCAGAGAGCGCACCCTCCTCGGCCGGGCTGACATTCATCGGGTGGTTCTTGTCATCTTGAGAAAGGTTAGAAAATCCCGTTACAACCGTATTGATGACGTTTTTAAAAAAGCCCTCGCTTTCCTCGTCATCCCAATCACCAAACTCACCATAGGCCCGCGCCACCGCACCGGCGACCTCCATCACGAGCGCACGGTATTGCTTAAACCCCTGCTTACCCAGCGTGCGGAACATGACATCGGAAATCTGCTCAGCTTGTTTTAACGCGTGAAAGCTCTGATCTGTCCATCTCGCCCAATCACCCTTGCGAGAGAGTGTTTGTTTTGCAACCTCTTGTATAAATGGCTTGTCTTCATGCAGTCTGGCGATGGATTTTAAACAATGCTCCAGCGCGCGCATCTCCCTTTCGTCATCCATCTCTCCCTCCTCATCCTCTGCATGGCTGACGTATACGCCAACTTTATAGGGGAGGCTAACGATGATCTCTTGTTCGTCAGAGCTGAACATGGAAAGTGAGGCCATTTTATAATCGTCCTTTGTTATATGCGTTATTTTAATATGTGGTTTTCAGAGCCCTTGCGAGCACGGTCAGCGCCGCGCGCTCCTTTTGTGACACACTCAAAAACTCATCCAAAGACTTTGGCGTAAGTTTTTTCAACAGACTATGTACATAGAGTTTTGCGTATTCGAAATAGAGCAAGTAGGCTTTTTGCTTTGATTCCAGGTGTTCATATTCACGAAACGCCAGTGCAACAGCTTCGCCGATTTGCAGGAGATGATTTGCGAACGCTTTCGCATCTTTTTCATCTACAATCACGCTCAACGCATCAACGGTCTCGCGGCATTCACGAGGAACCTGTTTTAAATCTCCACTCCATTGTGGCCAATTCTTCTTATTTTCCAACGTCGCAGTCATGATGTATTGGATGGATTCAGAGCCCAACATGTTTTCGGCAAATCCCTGAATAATGCTTTCCAGCGCTGCGGCCTCCTGCTGGTCGGCCTCCTCACCCCCCGTATCATCGGCTTTTGAGACATAAAGCCCAACCCGAAAGGGCAAGGCGACGACAGTTTGTTTTTGCTGGGCCGTAAGTTGCTCAAGAACATTCATGATTCTCTTTTAGCATACTGTAGGCGCGGCGGACAGAGAGAATCTGCTCTAAGCCGTGTTGAACACACCTCCGCCAGAATAATCATTGCCCGCCATGTCCGTGTAGCATTCAAAAAATAGATAAAATTTTACGTAAAAAATTAGCTGTGCTATTATGGTTAATGTGAATTTTTTTCGGGGTATAGCTATGCGTAAAACGCTTTTATTCTCATTTTTAAGCCTGACACTCACATTGGGTGCGTCAGAGGCCGCATTTGCTGGGAAAGTAACGGTTCGGTCTGCAACGCCAAAGATCGTTTCACAATCCGAGCAACCGGATCATGCGGATTTAACCCCAGAGCAGCTTACCCCTAAGGTGCGCAACAATAATGGAATCCAGAACGAAATGAGCCCGGACCCAGAGCTCATTGACAAAACACAAGAGCAAAGAACAACAACAGAAGACCCGAATGCAAGTGCCGATGCCTTTAAGGTATATCAACAACTCACATACAACGACATGCCGCCAATTGGGAAATTAGAAAACATTGGATTAGGACATATGCCTCTTCTAACGAGCTGGTTTTTCTTCCCGCCTGGGCATGATAAAGAAGATGTCGACGATGCCGTGAGAGAGCGTGTTATTCACCATGCACAGATACGAATGGAAGACGGAAAATCATATGTTTTAGACATTGAACATTGGCCAACAGGTGCCAATCAAACATCCGAAACACGGGCAGAAACTGTGCGTAAAATGAGTGAAATTGTCGATATCATTCGCTCCGTACACCCAAACGTAAAACTCGGCTATTACTCAATGGTTCCGGGCCGAAATTACTGGGATGTTTATGAGAATTGTGCTTGGAATGATGATCGCCATGACCTCTGCCTGGCCAACCAACAAAGATGGCATGACGCCAACACAGAATTACTCCCCCTTGTTGAAAAAATGGATTTCCTCTTTCCCTCTGTTTACACGTTCTATAATGCGCCAGAGGGCTGGACGCATTATGCGAGGGCCAACATTAGAGAAGCTAAGCGTTTAGCTGAATTAGCAGGTGGAAAATCGGTTTATGCCTACATTTGGCCTCGTTATCATCAAAGCGCTCCACAGGGCTTGCCCTACACGCCTATTGATGGTGCATATTGGAGACATCAGCTCGAAGTTATCTATCAAGAAGGCATTGATGGTCTAGTGATGTGGGATCACTTCCCTGCTCGCCCATTTGAGTATGTTAGACAGAACGAAGAGTGGTGGACGCAAGCCATGGATTTTCTGGGTGAAATACATCCTAGACGCCCTCTTCGAAAAATTTCAGATTAATAAAACTCACATACTCAAACAGGTGATATAATGAAAAAACAGCATGCGCACTCATTCACAGCCCTTTTTCTGGCGGCTTTATTATTAGCGGTTCCATCAGCACATGCTGATGAGCGGCTTAGCGGCTCAAATGAAGAGCCTAAAACATCCGATTTTCGTGTTATTGAACAAGTTATATATGCGAACCAAACGCACCATGAAAAACTGGCTTCCGTGGGCTTTGAGCACTTTCCGCTGCTGTATGAATGGTTTTTCTTCCCTCAAGGTCACGACCGCGAGGGACCAATAACGCCCGAAATGGAGGAAAGAATTCGGCATAATACCCGCAACCTTCTTCAAGACGGAAATACCTATGCCATAAATATTGAAAACTGGCGAACCACGATGTGGCAAAACACATCGGAAGATCGTGCCATTGCCCAAGCAAAGCTCATCCGCGTTATCGAGATCATGAAGGATGAAAAGCCGAATTTGAAGCTTGGTTATTATTCGATGATTCCGATCTACAGCTATTGGATGGACTACGAAAACTGCATGGACGACTGGCGCAACCCGAACAACCAGCCGTCCCATGAGGAATGTCTGGACCGCCAACAACGCTGGGATGCGGGCAACGAAGAGCTCCTAGATCTCGCCAGAACAGTCGACTTCTTTGCGCCCTCAACTTATACATTTTATGATGATCAAGAGGGCTGGATTCGCAATGCAATGGCTATGAACGAGCAAGCTCGGCGCCTCAATGCGCTTATTGGTGCAGACAAGCCGATCTATACCTACATCTGGCCGCGCTATCACGGAAACAACCCCCACGGCCTTGGCTACTCAGCCATTCCAGGCGAGGACTGGAGAGTGCAGCTGGAAACCCAGCGCGCCCTTGACGTTGATGGGGTAATCATTTGGGACGTTGCGCAGTGGCGCACAATGCAATACGTTGCAGCGAACGAAGACTGGTTTGCGCAGACGGTAGATTTCATTAGAAGCTTACCACCGAGCGACAATGATGATAACGCAACTCCGGCAAGCAATGCTCAGCCAAAAACTGATTTACAGACCATTGATTTAAAGCGCGCAGCTATTAAAGACGTTAAACCGATGCCAAAAAAGGCGCGGCAATAATTCTAATTGCTATCTAAATTAATCAGCAAAGAAAAGCAGGGTTCTGACAAATCCATCAGATATTCATTTTGATCGTTCTGGCATTGCGAGTGACCAAACGCCATAACATTGCCCGTTTTGGGGAAACCATCATCGAGCTTAAGATCAATATTATGTGCCTGTTCGGACGTGAGGAAATGCGAGTCTTCCTCGGAAAAATCGCCCTTTATGCTATTCGTCAAAACAAAGTAATGTCCGGCTTTTAGTTTTATCGCGCGCGCAGCAAAGGGTAAAAAACCGCCCTCATGATACCCCACATGGAAAACTCCGCCGATTGCGCTAGAGGGCATGAATACCGGGGTATCAGCGTTTTGCATATATTCCCATGGGTCCTCTTCGATATCAATCAGACTAGACCGTTCAAGGTGTATCCAGAAATTCACGCGCTCATCATTTTTTGCCCAAGGCGTTCCAATCTCGCCATCAATGCGGCCGTTGCCATTCCCAGCCCGGCAAGGCGCCTGACAATTTGGGAGACGCAGCTCAGCCGCGATCATGTCACCCGGATAAGCCGCGAAGATATCACGAAATGTGCTTGTTGCACTCCTGAAACCCTTAAGCTGCCAAATTATTGCATGGAGCTTGTCGGCTTGGGTTGACAGACGTTGTTTGAAAAGATCATTTGCGCTTGCTTCATAGAAGCCTAGAAGCATAAGGTAGAGCATAAGGCCTGCAAAAACGCGCAACATTTACTGCTCCTGTTTGTGCTGGTTTTGCTCCTGCATTTCTCGCTGGCGCATTGGCATGGCGTCAATCATTTTAAAAATGGCTTCAGAACCAGGAAATTCTGTCCAACGCTCCTTTACCTCACCGTCCTTTCCAACCAAAACCATAGTGAATACAGGATTTTCAGGCTTATAATGCCTCATTAGATCATGTGCTGAAGGCGGCTGAAAATCTATTCCGCCTTCATTTTTTATACTCACTGCTGTGTCTTGAATCACACTGACCACAGCGATATCCCTGTCTATCAATGACGAAACACGGCCTTTCGCTGAAAAATCTTCTATGTACTTTTCGAATTCGGGATTAACGAAGTCTTGTATAAATATAATCAGCAAGCGCCTTTTTCCAACAAACTCTTCTAGCCGCGCTGCATTTGCATTTAATGTCAAAACGCCGAGCATACTCAAAAGAGTAAATAAACAGATAAGACCGCGCATTCTAGGCCGCAAGTGCCTTCATGACAGCGTCACCAAGGCCCGCAGGGCTTTCGGAGACAGCAAAACCGGCGGCGCGCATCGCGTCCATTTTAGCGGGCGCTGTGTCATCCGCACCGGAAATAAGCGCACCGGCATGGCCCATACGCTTGCCCGGAGGGGCGGTTGCGCCGGCAATGAAGCCTGCGATCGGCTTTTTCGTGTTCAGGCTTTTGTAGACCTCACAGGCCTCGATTTCAGCCGTGCCACCGATTTCGCCGAGCATCAGGATCGCTTCGGTTTCCGGGTCATCCATGAACATTTCAATACAATCGATAAAGTTTGTCCCATTGACCGGGTCACCGCCAATTCCGATACATGTGCTCTGGCCCAAACCAACAGCGCCAGTTTGTGCAACGGCTTCGTATGTGAGCGTTCCCGAGCGTGAAACAATGCCGACCTTGCCGCGTTTGTGAATGTGACCGGGCATGATCCCGATTTTACATTCGTCTGGCGTAATTACGCCTGGACAGTTTGGCCCGATCAAGCGTGTTTTGGAATTTTTCAGCTTTGCCTTAACGTTCACCATGTCCAGAACAGGAATACCCTCTGTGATACACACAGCCAGTTCCATTTCGGCATCAATGGCTTCAATAATCGCAGCGGCGGCGAATTTAGGGGGCACGTAAATAACGGTCGCATTCGCGCCTGTGCGCTCCTTGGCCTCGGCAACAGTAGCGAAAACCGGTAAATGCAAGTGTTCCTGACCACCCTTGCCCGGTGTTACACCGCCCACCATATTTGTGCCATAAGCGATTGCTTGTTCGCTGTGAAATGTGCCCTGCGCGCCGGTGAAGCCCTGACAGATGAGTTTTGTGTCCTTATTGACTAAAACAGCCATTCATATTCTCCTGATAACCATATCGTTGCGTAAAAACTTGTTTCTTAGTTGTACGAGACGCACCGCGCCAAATCAACCGTATAACGCGTAAAAACACACAGGGAAGATGTCTGGTTCGTGATTTAATGAAAATCAGCCGCTGAACGTATCAGGGCCTTTGGGCACATTGGCCATAATGCTCAGCGTTTCTTCAGGATCAAGCTGCCGTTCCGCACGAATATTTGCGTATTCATTGATAGATTTTGCAATGCGCCTATCCATATCAACGGGTTTTCGCGTTTTTATGCTTTTGACTTTTCAATGTATTCGACCACAGCCTGAACGACATAACTGATGGCGAGAATGCTTAGGCCAATGAAAGCCTTTACGTGAAATTCCGGCTTAAAAAATGTCAGTATAAAATTCGATCCACCGCCAACATAACCGATGATGAACAATGCATAAGCCAGATTTTGGGTGTTTTTAGAGGATTGGCTTTTTTGAACATCAAATTCCTTGAGCGCCGAAGCCATAAGAATCATCAGACCAAAAACCATTAGCCAGATATTGGATATTGTGATGCCCGCCCCAATCGTAAGGCCAGCAATTACCACTTCCTGGAAATGGTGCCCCAATCGCAGGGCACCATGCTTGGCTTTGGCCTTGAGTTCTGTTTTAGTCATTTAAATCTCTGTCACAACTACGTTTGTATATACTACGCACAAACATCGTCGTTCGATCAAAATATAACAACTCTTAAGCAGCGGCCTGGGCCTGTTTTGTGGCATCCACAACCTTGCGCGCCGCATCATCCAGATCATTGGCGGCGATAATGTCGAGGCCGGAATTATTCAAGATCTCTTTACCCTTTTCAACATTCGTGCCTTCCAAGCGCACAACAAGCGGGACCTGGATATTGACTTCCTTGGCCGCGGCAATGACGCCATTCGCGATAATGTCGCACTTCATAATCCCGCCAAAAATGTTCACGAGAACGCCTTTTACATTCGGGTCAGACAAGATGATTTTGAATGCGGCCGTGACCTTTTCCTCATCGGCCCCGCCACCAACATCCAGGAAGTTGGCTGGCTCACCGCCATACAGCTTAATGATATCCATCGTCGACATCGCCAAACCCGCGCCATTAACCATACAGCCAATATTGCCGT
>CAYGQP010000053.1:0-8794 GCA_964352115.1 uncultured Micavibrio sp.
GTGTCATGAGAGATGTCATGGGACTTGATTTTGTAGGGCGCTACGAACGTCGCCAGAATGAAGATTTGAACAATAATCGTTTCTATTATAACCAGAACCTAAATAAAGGTATGGAGATATCAGGCTACAATTATTTAAGCGCAACGGAGTATGTTTACGTCCAAAATACAGGCGAAAATCATAGATTTGGTGTGTTTGAAAATGTGCCGGACGGGTTTTCCGAAATTAAGGTCTATGCCACAAAAGATCTCCTGAAGTTGATGATCAATGAACAGCCAATAGAGTTTGATTTGGCTGCATTATCTCGTGATGTTTTGAGCGCACCTGAGTTTGATAGATCACAGATGATTGATTTGGCTCAGGAAACGCCGGATTATAACGTCAAAGTCATATTTCAAAACATCAATGGAAAGCGGATCAATGGTGTTGTTGAAATTCAGAACATGAATATTCGTCTGTTAATAAAAGACAAACGCCAACAATAATCTCAAAAGGACTTCCATGAACACGCAGGACACCAATAAACGCATTCGCCTCATTATGCATCTACGCACCATGGGGATTACGGATACCAATGTTTTGTCCGCTATGGAGCGAGTGCCGCGTGATGAATTTGTACCGTCGCAGGTGCGCGATCAGGCTTGGGAGGACATGGCGATTCCCATTGGCCGTGGGCAAACGATCAGCCAGCCATTAGTCGTGGCATGCATGACGGCGGCTTTGAACATTTCGAACCTGGATAAGATTCTCGAAATTGGCACGGGCTGCGGGTATCAAACGGCGATCCTGTCGCATCTCTGTCGGCGCGTTTACACAATAGAGCGCCATAGGCCATTACTAGAGATGGCTGAGCAGCGCCTGGAATCCCTAAAACTGAGAAATATTACAGCCCTTGCGGGGGATGGCATGAAGGGTTGGCCGCGGATCAATGGCATTGATCAGGCCCCGTTTGACAAGATTATCGTCACGGCTGCTGCCCGTCTCAAACCGCCACAGGCATTGATTGACCAGCTCAAGGATGGCGGTATGATGATTATCCCTATTGAAGAAGAGGGTGAGCAAACCTTAAGATTATTTAAAAAGGAGAGCACGGAGACCTATTCAGTAAAAACTCTTATGTCCGTGCGCTTTGTGCCATTGCTGCCTGATATGGCGCCCGATGATCTGCATCCTGATGATCTGAACAAGGATCAAAGCGACAGCCATCTATACGCTTAATAGCTTTTTGGTGTAGACTGAGATGTTATGAAACGTTCGTTTCTTCTGATATCCATTTTGGCCTTATTTGCCTGCTCTGAAAACCGTGCTCCAGTGAATTATTATGGCGGAAGCGCAGGGTTTGGTAGTGCGGGGGCGCATGCTGTGACGCTGGGGGATACAATATGGTCTATTTCCGAGCGCTATAACATCAGTATGCAGGATATTGTCTATGCCAATAATATTGGCCCGCCCTTTATTCTGCGCGTTGGCCAGCGCCTTCAATTGCCCCCGCCGCAAACCTACAAAGTTAGAGCAGGGGACAGCTTATACACGGTGTCTCGTCTGTTTAACGTAAGCTCAACGCAATTGGCCCGAGAAAATAACCTCAGCCCACCCTATAGAATTCATCCGGGTGACAATCTTCGTTTACCCTCTATTCGGCCTGAGCCAATAAGAACGGCGAGATTGACCGATGATAAATATGACCCGGCACCAACACCGGGGCAAAAACCGCGTTCGGATCAGGGCGAATCAAGCCCAGAACAGGCACCAGCACCTAAACCCAAATCCCCGATTACAAAACGTACCCCTGAACGCTCATCTTCAGGCACATTCCTGAAACCTGTTGAGGGGCAGATTGTCTCATCCTATGGGCCAAAACAGGGCGGCTTGCATAATGATGGGATCAACATTGGCGCTCCAAAGGGAACAAGCGTCAAGGCCGCTGAAAATGGTGTTGTGGTCTATGCCGGGAATGAGCTTAAGGGCTCCGGGAACCTTATCCTTATCCGTCATCAGGATCGTTGGATGACGGCCTACGCACATTTGGATCAGATAAAAATCAAACGTGGCCAAACAATAAAGCGCGGTGATATTATTGGAACGGTTGGGCAAACGGGCTCTGTGGACAAACCGCAGCTCCATTTCGAGCTTCGCCGCGGCACTGAAGCGATCAATCCAGAGCGCTACATAAAAGGATAAATAAACCATGGGATATATCTTATTGATCATCGCATTGCCGCTCGCGCTTGTGGGTGTGGTCTGGCTGTTCGATTTTTTCCAGTGGTATTCAAATGGCCGTGTACTTGCCGCGCGCATTGAGGGGTTTCAAAAAAAAC
This sequence comes from uncultured Micavibrio sp., assembly GCA_964352115.1. GTDB lineage: Bacteria > Pseudomonadota > Alphaproteobacteria > Micavibrionales > Micavibrionaceae > CAYGQP01. The sequence continues at coordinate 2,319 of CAYGQP010000053.1, forward strand.
GCGATACGTTTTTCAACCTGCCCAAAGTTTCGATTGAAGATAAAGAGGGCAAAGTCAAAGTGTTGGATGTTGAGCGAGTCGATCAGATTATTTACGCTTTGGTGCGCCCCAAAAAAGGGGATTACACAACCGTCATCGTTAAACATGGTGCCGAGGAGGGAGTGCTCAAGGCTCGCGTCTTTGGTTACGGATATGTTATTGCCAGCCTTTTCAGCATATTGTTTCTGTTTATTGCCGCCAGCCTGGCTTTTGACAAGGCGCTCGCTTTTTCTCAATCGATGTATATTGCCTTGTTCGTTATAATGGCGGGCGGCGGCTGGATCGTTTTAAAATTAATCCAGAGCAGTGATGAACTCTAAATCCACTATCTCTTGTCTTTAAAGGCTAAATCTTTATAGTCCTAAGAATCTCGGACTAATGATTATTTAAGACAAGGAACGAAACGTATGTTCATCACAAAAGCATATGCCCAAAGCTTGGAGGCTTCGGCCGATATTGCCGCCTCTGATGCCTTAACAAATGCCCCAACTGCCACAGGCGCTTTCATGGAAAGCATGTTTCTCGTGCTCATTTTGATGGTGCTGTTTTATGTGCTTCTTATACTTCCGCAACAAAAGCGCTTTAAAGAACACAGCAAGATGCTCTCCGAACTCAAAAAAGGCGACGAAGTGATCACTGGCGGCGGTCTTGTCGGTAAGGTTGATAAGCTCAAGGATGATGAGGAGCTTGTGATTGATCTTGGAAATGGCATGAAAGTGACAGCGCTACGCTCAACAGTTCACGCAAAAAACAGCCCGATGTTGCCCGGTAAGCCTGCAAATGATGAAAAGGGTAAAAGCGGCGCTCCTAAGGGGAAAAAGACAAAATAATGATTCAAATCCCGACCTGGAAAGTTTACACAATTATCGCCGTATGCCTGCTTGGCGTACTTTATGCCCTGCCCAATGTCGCCGGACCCTATGCGCGCACATGGGCCGAAAACTACCTGCCGACATGGCTTCCGTCTAAAACGGTAAATCTTGGGCTTGATCTTCGTGGGGGTGCGCATCTGCTCTATGAAGTCGAAGTTGAAAAGGTTGTGAAAGATCGCTCTGAAAATGTGTTGGATGATCTCAGAAAATCTCTTCGTGAAGACAAGATCGCCTACACCCGCATAGGAACAATTCCGGGAGGGGCTCAAGTGACGCTCAAAGATGAGTCTGATTCTGATGCTGTTCGAAAAATTCTACGCGGATTTCAGGCGGATCTTGTCATTTCAGAAGGTGAAACGCCTACAAATATAAAAGCTGTTTTTTCCGAAACGGAAAAGACTCAAATCTACAGCCAGGTTTTATCACAAGCGATCGAAGTGGTCCGGCGCCGTATTGACGAGCTTGGTACAACGGAGCCTGTAATCCAGCGCCAAGGTGAAGATCGTATTTTAATTCAAGCTCCTGGCGCGGATTCTGAAGAGTTAAAATCACTGGTTGGCGAAACGGCCCAGCTCAGCTTCCATCTGGTTCCCGATATTGGTTCAGCGGGGCGTGGCGGCACAGTCAGCTATCCTTATGCCGAAGAGGCTGGTCGTAAACTCAGCATTTCGAGACGTCCTATAATTACCGGCGATATGTTGGATAATGCGCAACCTTCATTCCAAGAAGGCTCGCCCGTCATCAGCTTTAGGCTTAATTCTGTGGGTGCGCGAAAATTTTGCGACGTGACGCGTAAAAACATTAACAAACCGTTCGCGATCGTATTGGATAGGGAGGTTTTGAGTGCCCCCGTGATTCGTGATCAGATATGCGGCGGTTCAGGTGTGATCTCGGGTGGGTTCACTGTTGAGGCAGCAACAAACTTGGCGTTACTTCTGCGTGCAGGGGCCTTGCCGGCCGACATGAAGGTTCTAGAAGAGCGCACGGTTGGCCCATCATTGGGTGCAGATTCGGTTCAGGCGGGGCGCATCGCAAGTGCAATTGGTTTGCTTTTCGTATTGGTTTTCATGGCTGTATCGTATGGGCTTTTTGGAATATTTGCCAATGTCGCATTGATCATTAACATGGCACTCATATTCGCGATATTATCAACGCTGCAGGCTACGCTGACCTTACCGGGCATTGCCGGCATTGTTTTGACAATTGGTATGGCCGTTGATGCGAACGTGCTGATTTTCGAGCGTATTCGTGAGGAAATACACGCTGGGCGTTCGGCCTTGTCTGCAATTGACGCTGGTTACAGCCGGGCAATGGCAACCATTGTTGATTCCAATCTCACAACGTTGATTGCAGCTGCGATTTTGTTTTCTTTCGGGACAGGTCCGATTAAGGGCTTTGCAGTCACGCTCGGTGTCGGGATCATCACATCATTCTTCTCCGCGATTATGGTGACTAGATTACTGGTCGTTGCTTGGTACCGCAGGACAAAACCCACAGAATTACCAGTATAAAGGAGCGCATGATGAAAGGTATCAAATTCATTCCCTATAACCTGGACGCCAATCTTATTGGCTCACGGCGTATTGCATTTTTGTTCTCCTTCCTTTTGATCGTGGCCTCTATCGGTCTGACCATGGAAAGAGGGTTGAATTTTGGGATCGATTTTACAGGTGGAACGCTCATCGAGATCAAAACCCCATCAGAGCCTAATTTATCTGTGCTTAGATCATCCCTTAATGGCCTAGGGCTTGGCACGATTTCCATACAGGAATTTGGCGCGGCAGATGACCTTCTGATCCGTCTGCCCCAGCAACAAGACGGCATTGAGGCTGAAAATGCCGCTATTGCGCTTGTACGCCAAACACTGGATCAAACATTCGAGGGCGAGATTGATTATCGCCGCACAGAATATGTCGGTCCGCAAGTTGGAGAGGAGCTAAAGCGGCAAGGCTTATATGCGCTGTTATTCTCTCTGGCAGGAATCTTGGCTTATATATGGGTCAGATTTGAGTGGCAATTTGGTGTCGCGGCGGTTGCGGCGCTGGCACATGACGTTATAATCACTATCGGTTTGTTTGCTCTGACACAGCTCGAATTTAACCTGTCGACTGTTGCTGCGGTATTAATGATCGCTGGCTATTCTATTAATGACACGGTTGTGGTTTTTGACCGAATCCGTGAAAAACTGAGAAAGTTTAAGAAAAAACCCCTAGAAGAACTCTTTAACATGGCCGTCAATAAGACGCTTGGGCGAACATTGATTACATCATTGACGACGCTTCTTGCGCTCATTGCCCTTTATATCTTTGGCGGAGAGGTCATTCGCGGTTTCGTCATTGCTTTGATCTTCGGTATTGGCATTGGAACATACTCTTCAATTTTCATAGCGGCAGCCGTGCTTCTTCACATGAATGTCCGTCGCTCTGAGATAATTGATGACTCGCAGCCTCAAGAAGCATCCTAAGGGAAGAAGCACAACAAGAAAGGCGTCGTAAAATGGATGTCACACCGCTGATAAAGACCGGCCAGCAAATTATACAATCCTATGCTGGTGGCCGGTTTAAAATCAGCGGAGAACTTCATGATGGCCCCGTTATTGTGATGCCGGCAGGAACCATAAAATGGGACATAAAGTCCTCAACAGACGATCTCAAAAACTTATCCATTGATGATTTCCAAATTTTGACCAATCAAGCGGCGGAGATTGATGTGTTGCTGATTGGGTGTGGTTCGTCTATGCAATTTTGCCCGCCAGATCTCAAAAAGTTGTTAAAAGACAATGGTTTGCCATCAGACACAATGGGCACTGGCGCAGCCTGCAGAACCTATAATGTGCTTATGGCCGAGGGCCGCAGAGTCGCCGCAGCGCTCCTGCCCACCTAGATTTTCATGAAATCTTAAGGCGAAATTAACCCAAACCCTCTATTTTTGTAAAAAATAACATGAGGGTGTAATGGCGGACCCGATCCGTGTGCAATCTGTCCAGGCTTTGGACAACTACTTGAACTCCTTGCGTGCAAGAAGCGCGCAAAGCGATATAGCTCGTGATAATGCATTCATCCGCAATGACCTTCCTCGGCCTTTTCTCGTAAAGCCTGACGAACAAACGACAGAAAATGCATCAATCCGGCCTGTAACAATTCAGCTAAGCGCTGATGGCGCTGATCCTGTTTTATACTCCGTCTGGATGGATCAAAACAATATATTGCAGCTCTACACAATGGATGAGCTTGCAGAAATTAAGCGCGGGGTACAAACAAGCTGGGTGAATGAGCGAACGGGCGAGGTTGAACAGCTTGGCTTTCAATTTGTTGTGGCTGACCCGGAAACGAGAGAGATCCTCGCTGAATTTCCCAGGCAGGGTCAAAATTTCACCAGATACGCGGTTGGAAAGGACGTCGATACTACTCCCGGCCGCAAACTAGACAATGATGACATTGAAAACGGATTTTCGATGCGCGGAGATCGTGTAATGTATACGGATCCAGAGACAGGTGAGGTCTATCGCCATCGTGGGCCAGCCATTACGCACGAAAATGATATGGATACCCAGGCCCGTAATGAATTTCTGAACATTGTTGATCGCATTGAACAAATACAACCAGCTGTGGCGACAACGCATGAAATTATTCAACAAAGCGGTACGGTAAGCTTGGCAAATCAGCCAGCACCCAAACCAACCGAGCCTGAAGCTGGGGCACCCGAAGCGCCAGCACAAGACGAAAACGCTTTCCCCAAAACACTAGAGGCCTTTGCCGCTCTACAGGTAATTGAAAAACTGGGTCAGATTGATCCTGCCGATGCGCGTACGGCGTACCGTGATACCAATGCCGCTCTGTCCTATTTGCAGCGACCTATGAGCGCTTATCTGGCCGATAAAACGCCGGAAAACGAAGCGGCGGTTCTGGAGCAGCTTGAAAAAATCCCCGAAGGGTTTCAGGCCATTGCTGTTCAATATGTTGGGGATAGCCTTGAATCTGGAACCGCGCAGAATGTGCGTGAATATAAGGCGCAGCTGGATAATGCGAATTTCGGCGGTGAATATCGGGATCAGGCAGAAGCATGGCTCAAGGCGAAAGCAGCAGGGCCGCAAGATGAACCGGAAGCTGCTGTGCAGACTGAGCCGGAAGAGATTTTAATTCAGATCCCTGCAGGTGCAGAGATCCAGGATGATAAAATCCCTGATGGGGCATTTGATAGGCATAAATACATAGCCGATACTGCGATGCAGGTCATGCGAAGTATTGAACGCGGCGCCACGCCCGAACAATTAGAACCCTTGATCGCGCAATTTGAAGCACACGATAAGGGTTTTCCCGCAGAGCTGCAATACGGCCCCGCGCTTCAGGCGATGGCAAATGGTAAGGCAAGCTATGAAGCTGTGACCATTGCGGTTTCTAGACGAATGGCTCTTGCGACAACAGATTTATCGCCGGATAAGGCGCGCGATCAGATTTTAACATCCGAAGAGGTTGCAACAAAATTGATTGATGGACACCAGTTCAATTATCAAGCCGCAAGTGGTGCGTCTGTGGCTATGATTGAACGCATTGAAGAGCTTGGGCCCGATGCGACACAGGAGGATTTTGCTGCGCTTATTGAAATTCATCAAAATATGGGAATGCCCTATGATTTGAGCGCAAATGCAGATCCCGCAAGGGCTTTTCCAGAGGATATGGAGCACATGCGCGGCGTGATTATCTCTGCCAGAGACCCTGAAGTGGCGCGCGAGGCGCTGCTGCAAGATCCGCCAATGAGCCGCGAGGCACAACTGGAAAAATTCGGCGCAGCCATGGTGGGTGATGAGCCACACATGATCCGGGCACCTGATGGCCGGGCGATGGTGCTCTGGGAAGTCAAGGACCCCGTAACGGGCGATGCCGATTATGTTTTACGGGATTCGGGCAGCTTGCTGCGTGATTATAATGGGGTATATCTCAATAGCCTTGACCAAATAGGCGATAATATTGCCGATGCGCGTTCAAAAGGGCAGGCTCCTCAAAACATTACAGCCCCGATTGAGGGCATTTCAGGCGTTGCGCAAGATGTATCACAAAGCTTTGAGCGCATTCGCACGCTGCAGGCTGATCCCGGAATGGACATCCATCATGGCGACCGCCCGGATCTGTCTGGCCCAATGGCTGCGGCTTATCAACGCCTAAATGGCAATGAAGCAGGAGCAGAGGCGCTGGAGTCGCAAATGATTGAACAGCAAAAGCAACAAACGCAAACGCCTCAAGCTGAGCCTGAGGCGTCCGTTGTAGGACCTGCTGGTCCGTAAATAAATATCGTCTATGCAGCGATCTTAATCGGGCCTTTTTCAAACAGCTCGCCAACATAATCCCAGTTTACGAGATTATCGAAGAACGCCTCAAGATATTTTGGGCGCGCATTGCGGTAATCAATGTAGTAACTGTGTTCCCATACATCGCAACCCAAAAGCGGGGTTTTTCCGTATACAACAGGGTTTTCACCGTTGGGTGAGTTTACAACTTCAAGCTTGCCAGATGCGCCGTCCATGGCCAACCATACCCAACCTGATCCGAATTGCGCCGCGCCTTGTTT
>CAYGQP010000054.1:0-8708 GCA_964352115.1 uncultured Micavibrio sp.
ATCCAAGCAAGGCGCCACTGACCATTACGCTGGGTAAGGCGGAGCTGGTTCAGGTAAAGGGCGATGTGTCTGACATCCTGATTGCAAACCCGAACATTGTTGATGTGATCGCGGTTCAGTCTGATCGGTTATATGTTGTTGGTTTGAATGTGGGGGATACAAATCTGATTGCGCTTGATGCGGTTGGGAATGTTGTACGCCGCATTGATGTGCATGTTAGTTATGATTTGCAGGCTATACAGGGCATGGTGGATGAGCTGTTTCCTGATGAGAGCGCGCGCGTCGGCGCGATTCATGATCAGATTTTACTGACTGGTTCGGTTTCTACACCTGAAAAGGCCTCAAAAATTGCGAATGTTGTCGCTCATTATGTCAGTGATCTGCAGGATGAGGATGGCACAGTGGATGAGCTGATCTCAAACCTCCTTGAGGTGCGCGGCGAGCAGCAGGTTATGCTGCAGGTTAAAATTGTCGAAGCATCCCGCACGGTTCTAAAAGAGCTTGGTGTTGAAACGAATTTGAATGATCCAAATGATCTCGCAACAACAACGTTGTTTGGTAGAACGCCGGGCACGTCCGGCACGGGCGGTTTCGGTGAGCTTGATCAGCTTGGATTCAGGTCAAGTGCGCCCATCACCAGCATTAGCCCTGTTGGTCAATTTGGAGGGTTCATATCCTCTGGTTTGAATGCGATTGGCACCGTTGGCGTATTTATTGACGCGCTGGAGGAAGAAAATCTGGTGAATGTCCTTGCGGAACCAAATCTAACTGCCGTTTCCGGTCAGCAGGCAGGGTTTTTGGCGGGGGGTGAATTCCCCGTGCCCCAAGGTCTCGATAATGTGGGTAACCCTGTGATCGGGTTCCGTCAGTTTGGTGTATCCCTGAATTTCTTGCCTGTAGTCATGTCCGATGATCGCATCAGTCTGCAGCTCAACACAGAGGTGTCGTCGATCTCCTCTGAAAATCCTGTAACAATCGCTGGTGTGGTTGATATTCCGGGGCGTGATATTCGTCGCGCTGAAACGACGGTTGAAATTCCAAGCGGCGCAAGCTTGATGATTGCTGGATTGATCCAATCAGAAACGCTAAAGGGCATGTCTGGCCTTCCGGGTATTCGTAATACACCGATCCTGGGTGATCTTGTATCATCGGATAGTTTTCAGCGTGAAGAAACAGAGCTTGTCGTGATTGTGACGCCCTATCTGGTTGAGCCATTTGGCAATAAAGGCCGCTCAAAGGACGCGCCATCAGGGCAGCAAAACCCGCTGGCCATGGCCTTCGCCTCGAACATACGAAAGCTCTATCCTCTGGAAGATGAAGAAGACGATGATATGTTTGGTGAATATGATCAAAAATTCGGTTATTTGTTGAGGTAGATTAAGCCATGAAGCAATTCATAACGAGGAAGTCCCTAATGACCCGTATAAAGCCTAAATATACTCTTCTGATTGCGTGTACGGCCATCGCTGTACTTCCAGCATGTTCTGATAAATTCTTTTATCACGAGAGCTATGTATCTGAGAGCAAGGTTCAGCTGCAGGAAAGTGATTTTTATCAAGAGGTCCCAATCGATCAAGTTGGTGACGCCTATCTGTCCGCGCTTGCAACCACCTATACAAAGCACGGTGGTGATGGCCTCAAGGTCACGGTCACATACGACCCTGAATCACAGTTAAGATCAGGCCATGTTGCAACATCTGAATTGGCGCGCATCACCTCAAATCTGCATGCTCAGGGCGTGCGCGATGTTTACGGAGATGTTTTACCCATTCATGGTAAGGGGGATCAGGCAACGGTCATTGTGTCCTATATGTCATATGACGCCCAGGAGCCCGAAGATTGCACAATGATGCCCGGTATTGAAAATTCATATGCTGATTACGATAAAGACTATAAACTGGGCTGTACAAACGAGACATATTTCGCGCGCCAAATAGCCCGCCCTCATGATCTCAAGGGTGATGCGAGTTCGCCTGATATTGTTGATGGGCGCGCGGCGTCGAACGTGATAGAGCCCGTGCGCGCAGGTGTTAGAAACGAGCCACTTGGTGGTCAATCAGCCTCTGGAGAGAACTAGGGCTGGTCTCTTAATGAGTGAAGCGGACAATAAATGAGCGAGGCGGACAATCAAGCAACATCGATATTACTTCCTGCGGCAACCTTAACAATTTTTTCAAATGATAAGGAAACGCTTGAGGCTGGAAAAAAACTGCCAAAGGACTGGCGTTTTGCGCGGGTAAAAATATCGATTAAACAGGGCACAGCCGATACCGCGATTTCCTATTATCAGGAAAACACTTCTCCAGACCTGATCATCATCCAAACCGAAGACATTGACGATAGCTTTACCGCGAAGCTTGAAAACCTCTCTCAGTATATGGAAGAGGGCTCAGCAGCCATCGTCATTGGTCCGGTAAATGATGTGAACCTGTATCGAAAGCTGATCGAAATGGGCGTTAGCGATTACCTCGTTAAACCCATGGACCCCACGCTTATGGCCAACGCTGTGGCCAAAACCCTTATTCATCGCATCGGGGTAACAGATAGCCGTATGATTGCCTTTGTTGGCGCAAAGGGTGGTGTCGGCACAACAACACTTGCAACGGCATCGGCACTTGCGATATCGCATTTTTTAGATGAAAAGGCTTTGTTCTTTGATGCCGCCGGGGGCTGGTCCACATCAAGCGTTACATTTGGATTTGAGCCGACAACCACATTAGCCGAGGCCGTGCGCGCGGCCGAAGGCGGTGATGAAGATGGTTTTATACGCATGTTACACACGTCTGGTGAAAAACTTAGCATTTTGGCAACGGGTGGTGAGGTGATGCTGGAAAATAACATGAATGCGCAACAGCTTGAGACCCTTTTGGACATGATGATGGCCAAATTCCCAATTGTTGTGGGTGATTTTTCTGATTCTCCGGCTCCGTTAATCAAAGCCGCGATGGCGCGGGCCAATCATATTGTTTTGGTGTCAACGGCAACTGTGTCTTCGCTTCGGCTAGCACGGTCATTGCTGCAGGAAATCAAGGAAATGCGAGGGGGGGAAGCCCGTGATATCTCGCTTTTAATTAATGAACAAGGCCTCGCCGGCGTAAATGATGTGCCCTACAAGGATATCCAGGAAGCGATGGAATTTCCTGTAAGCGGCATCATACCTTTCCTGCCGGAGGTGTTTCACGCCGTCGAAGCAGAAGGCATGAATTTGCACGATACGAAGCAAGGATATGATATAATAAGTAAGATTATCATTCCCCTTTTAAAGAAGGGGTTGGGGATATCCAAATCGCCAGTAGAGCCGCAAGAGACAACGACGGACGGTGTATTTGGTGGCCTGCTAAATAAGCTAAAAAAATAAAGGGATGTGTCTGGATTTTAAGACCGCATAGATTATGTTTGGAAAGAAGCAATCAGCACAAAACGCGCCGGCAAAGAAAAAAGCCCCTCAGGTTTCATCCGAAAAGCCGGATGAGAAAAAGCCAGCGGCGCAGGATATAGAATCGGTCCCTGAAAAACTGGAGCCGAAGGAGCAACCTGCACCTCAAGAGCCACCCCTTAAAATAGAACCCGAAGTGACACCGCCCGGCGAATCAAAAGCCCTTCAGGCTTCGGATGTTTCAAAAAATGCCGAAAGCCCTAAAAAAAGCGCTGAGGCCGTGCTTGATGATCCGTTTTCAAGTGAAATTATGAATGAGGCTGATGAGAAAGACGCTGCAGATGCCGAAGGTTCAATCGCCAATGTCCGCACACAGCGGGCTCGCAATCGCATTTGGCTGGATCTGCGCGATGGTATTGATCTAAAGGCCCTGGCCCGGATGGATGCGAAAGCTGCGCGTGATGAGGTGCAATCCGCTGTTGAGGAAATTGCCCGTTTCCGCAACCTTGATCTTACGCCAGCTGAGCTCCAAACAATTGCCAAGGAATGCGCAAACGACATGCTTGGTTTCGGCCCACTTGAGGAGCTTCTGGAGCGTGACGATATTGCCGATATCATGATTAATGGCCCCGATACGACCTATATCGAAACGGCGGGAAAGATTGAGCGCGCAAAAATTGTATTTCGCGACAGCCAGCACCTGATTACCATTTGCCAGCGCATTGTGGGGGCTATTGGCCGCCGCGTGGACGAAGCCAGCCCAATTTGTGATGCGCGTTTGCCCGATGGTTCGCGTGTGAATGTTATTATCCCGCCTTTGGCAGTGGACGGCGCATGTATGACCATTCGTAAATTTACGAAGGATAAGCTCACACTTGATAAGCTGCTTGAATTCGGCTCTATGAGCCCATCTTGTGCGAAGCTCATTCAGGCCGTTGGACGTTGCCGAGTAAATGTTCTGGTTTCTGGAGGTACGGGCTCCGGTAAAACCACGATGCTCAACTGTTTGACCCGCTATATTGAACCCGGTGAGCGCATTATTACCTGCGAAGATGCCTGCGAACTTCAGCTCCAGCAGCCGCACGTTGTGCGTCTTGAAACACGCCCGCCTAATTTGGAAGGCGTGGGGGAGGTCACGATGCGTGATCTGGTCAAGAACTGTCTTCGTATGCGCCCAGAGCGTATTATCGTGGGGGAGGTTCGTGGCCCGGAAGCCTTTGATTTGCTTCAGGCGATGAACACAGGCCACGATGGCTCCATGGGTACGGTTCACGCCAACAATCCGCGTGAGGCCATTTCACGTATGGAAAACATGATTGCGATGGGCGGTCTGAACTTGCCCACTGTGGCTGTGCGCGAACAAATTGCCTCTGCCGTGAATGTCATTATTCAGGTCCAGCGGCTGCGTGATGGATCGCGTAAAACAACCCATGTGACGGAAATCACAGGCATGGAAGGCGATGTTGTGTCCATGCAGGACCTGTTCTCGCTTGATATCGCCGGCGAAGACGATAACGGTAAGCTCATTACAAAACAGCGCTCATCCGGGTTGCGTCCGAAGTTCTTTGATAAGGCCCGCCAATACGGTGTAGATCAGCTGGTTTTGGATGCAATGGAGGAGGCATACGATTAACACTCGTATGTGAAAGCCATGCAAATTGTTCAAATCGTTCTCATTGTTCTGATTATCCTGATCGTGATCGGCGTGATGCTGTATTTATTGTTTGGTAATCAATCAAAACAGCAAAAACGCTCGATGGAGGTCATACGCGGTTCTCAAAAATATGATGACCCGATGGCCGATCAAAACAAGCGCCGCGAGCAAATTGCCAAAAAGCTTAAGGACTCCAAGAGCGATGAGGAAACCGAAAAGAAGAAAAAGGTTACGCTGTCCCTTCAGCTTGAGCAGGCTGGATTGTCCATTTCACCAAAAACATATTGGATTTATGCCGTAATCTCTATGCTGGTATTTGTCGGCGGCGCGAAATTTATGGGACAGCCCGTGTTCGTGCTGGGTATGGCGGCCGTCGTGGGGCTGTTTGGCTTCCCAAAGCTCATTATCAAGCGTAAAGCGGCCAAACGGCAGAAGAACTTCCTTGAGGAGTTCCCGGATGCTCTGGAGGCAATGGTTCGCTTACTGAAGGCGGGTATGCCCGTGGCGGAGGCCATTTCAATGATTTCCCGTGAATTTGAAGGCCCGGTGGGCGAGGAGATGTCAAAGGTTTACGATAAGCAAAAAATCGGCGTGCCCCTTCATGAAGCCGCGCAGGAATCGTCCAGAACAATGCCCATCACTGAAATGCAGATGTTTGCCACCGGATTGGCGATTCAGGCACAGACGGGCTCCAGCCTTTCCGAGGTTCTGACGAATTTGTCGAATGTGATACGAGCGCGCTTCCGCCTGAAACGCAAAATTAAGGCGCTGTCATCCGAAGCTATAGCCTCGGCCAGTATCATTGGGGCCTTGCCGATTTTGGTGGCCACAGGGATGTATTTCGCCAATTACGAGTACATTAGCGTCCTGTTCTATGATGACTTTGGTAATGTGCTTCTTGCGGGCGCGGTTATCTGGATGTGCGTTGGCATTTTTGTCATGAAGGTCATGATTAATTTTAAGGTTTAAAACGATAAGGGGACGTTGATGTTTGATTATTTCGGAATTGCACCAGAAGCGTTTATTACGTTTGTCAGCGCTCTCATTGCCGGTATCTCGTTTATGGCCTTTGCTCTGCCGTTCCTGAACCGTAATGAGAAAAAGGAGCGGTTTAAATCTGTCATCGAAAAGCGCCGCAAGGCGCTCTTTGATGCAAACCGCGATGGCTCTGTTCATAAATCCCAGGAAGAGGACCTGTCTGGTAAGGACTCCATGGCATCCTTTTTCCGCTTCCAGAAAATGGCCGGGGAAATGGGTGAAAAAATCAGATCACAGATGCTTCAGGCCGGAATTCGTGACCCTAGCGCGCCGGTGAAGTTTATGATCGCACAGGGGCTCGTGCCTCTTGTACTGTGCGGGTTTTCCATGATGATTATCTCCGGCAGTGAAAAGGAAATCTCACCATTGATGACGTTGTTGATCATCTTTGGTATGGCGGGGTTTGGCTATAAGCTACCGGCCATTCTCATCAAGAACAAAATTATTAAACGTCAGGAAGAAATCGGCCTGACCTTCCCGGATTCTCTGGATATGATGCTGATTTGTGTTCAGGGCGGTATTGGTCTTGAGCAAACCATCGACCGTGTTGCGCATGAATGTGCTGAACATTCCCCAACACTGGCGGAGGAGCTAGGTATTCTCAGTGCTGAAATGGCGATGCTGAATGATCGCAGACAGGCGCTTCAGGATTTCGCAAGGCGCGTTGGCAGCGGTGGCGCCAAAAGCTTCGCGACGGCCCTTATACAGGCAGAGCAATATGGGACATCCGTATCGCAGGCGATGCGCGTCATCTCTGATGAAATTCGTGAAATGCGGATGGCCGCAGCGGAGCAAAAGGCCGCAGCATTGCCGCCTAAACTGACCGTGCCGATGATCCTGTTTTTCCTGCCCGCATTGTTTGTGATCATTCTGGGGCCAGCAGGGATACAGGCCTCGGCCTCAGGCGTCGGCGGCTAAATCACTAAATAAAAAATGAAACCGGAATTAACTGCCGGGCTTGGCAACAGGCTTTGGCACATATCCACCATGTGATTGCTGAAGCGCGGTCACGATGCGTAAATTACGTTCAACTTCAATGCGGTCCGGTGCAAGGATTTTCGCTTTGTTCAGGATCTCCAGCGCCTCATCCAACAGACCTTGAGAGGCCAAATTCAATGCAAGATTGTTCATCACAGGCGTCGGATCACCCTGCCAGCGCTCAAGAGCATCTCTGAAGGCTTTCTCGGCCTTCTCATGCTCGCCTTTCATGTCATAGGCAATGCCAAGGTTCTGGAACGCTCTATAGTCCTCAGGGTTCAATAAGGCAGCCTCATTTGCGTATTGAATGGCTTGATCATGGTTCCCCAGAGCAAGTTGAATGGCGGAATACTCTGTTTTAACGAAATACGGGCTTTCGTTGTTCTGTGCAAATGGGGTAAGAACGAGTGAGGCGCGGTTTAAAAACCCACCATCACGCAGTGCATTGGCATAATTCGTTGCAACTGCAGGATCAGTGTTGTTGCGTTTATATAAACGCTCAAAATACCGAACAGATTTACCCGGCTCTCCGCGCGCCACAGATGAGTAGGCTGCACGTTCCATAGCCGCATCAATTTGCGCGGTATTAGGGGAACCAAGACGATCTGCGTTGCCCGTATGAACGGCTTTCCCATCTGTGCAGGCACCAAGCAGAGCCGCTGCTGATACGGTAAGAGCAAGAACTTTAAGGTTTAATTTTGAATGCGTCATGACTGTTTTCTGGTTCCTCAATTAAATGGTCTGTTACTCTGCGTTTGAATCATCAGCGCCGTCATTGGCATCGGCCAGATCAGAGGCATTCTCTTCGGCTTCGGCTTGCTGATTGTTATTGGTTGTCGTTTCCCCGGTATCTAACAATATTTCGTGGCACATATCAGGGCAGTAATACATTTGTGTTGTCTGACAATTTTCTGTGGTAGCACATGAGCGGCGTACGCGCATGTATTTTTTCTGCGGGCTGGCCACAATCACGTGACGCGCCATGATGACCTCTCCGTCTGCATCCAGCGCAGCGAAGTGCGTAGCGCCTGGAGCACGGGCAACAAGAATGATGGTGTTTGAACTATCGGCAAGCACGCTAACATGGCTGGGGTTTCCTACGATTACGGTGGATGCCGGGCGGTCCAGCTTAATCACTTCGGATTTATCGGGCGTCAGCTTTATGGCATCATGTGTAATGTTCTTTGATGGATGCTCTATCTCACGTTTATGTGCTTGGGATGCGGTCAAAACTTCGACAGGCGCGCTGTCAGCTTTTTTTTGAGGTTTTTGCGCTAACTCTACCATCTGCACATCCGCATGGGGGCTTTGTGCGCTGTATGGTTGTATAATCAGCTTGTCATCAGGCTTTTCAGCCAGTGCAGAGCCATGTAATGCACCGAAAAAGGCAAAAACAAGGACAAGAAAGCTAAACGTTTGAATATTGTTTTTCATGATTGATTTCATTGTTGAATGATGGAAATCGGAAAGGCGAACGCAAATTACAAATTATAGTATACCCTGTGTAGGGCCAAAGATCACCCATTTTTTGTTTGGGTTTATGTTAAATTACTTGTCGGCTTTTCTATAGAAGGCAAGGCTGGAAAATGGTGGGCGGTACAAGGATTGAACTTGTGACCCCTTGCGTGTCGAGCAAGTGCTCTACCGCTGAGCTAACCGCCC
>CAYGQP010000055.1:0-8636 GCA_964352115.1 uncultured Micavibrio sp.
TTGTTGCGCTGCTCTTGCAACGGCCAAGTCTTGGGGGGATGGGTCGGCTGGGGCTAGCGCGGCGCGAATGACCACGTCCATTTTGCGGATGGTGGCTTCGGGGGTATTTTCAGGGGACGTATCAATCGAAACTTCACCGGCAATTGCGTATTGGCTGCCATCGGGACCGCGCGTGAATTCATATTGAATGGGGCCGGCGAGGGATCCGGCGATGCTTTTGTGGGCGCGTTCATGGGCACGAACTTCCCTGTCGCGTTGCTGAAGTTCACGAACGATTTGTTCTTCTTCTGGCGTTAATTCCGTATCGAGAATAGTTGGTGCTGCTTGTTCCTCAATACCCTCAACAGCTTGCTCGATCTGCTGTTCAGCTATCGTAAGTTCTTCTTGGGTTTCTGCGTTAGCAAGGGTGTCTGTTTGCCCGGTGTTCTGCGAAACAGGGCGAATAGGCGCTACAGCCAAAGATGTGCTGACGGGTGTGATCATGATAGAGGCATTATATCATTTTTTGATCAAAGAAAGGATAAATTGGGCAAGGAATGTGATGCATTGAGGGCATAAAAAAGCCGGATCAGAAATCGAAATTTCTAATCCGGCTTTGCCACGGAGAACGGTTTAGACCTCCCAATATCTAGATGGGTGCTTTGCTTGTCAAATATTTTTTTGAAATTAATCAGTCAGTGTAGCCAAGATTATGCATTTTCAATGCGGTATCAATCATGCGGCAAGAGAAACCCCATTCATTATCGTACCAGGCCATAACGCGAACAAACGAATCATCGATGACTTTTGTGCCATGCAGGCTGAAGATTGAAGAATGTGGATTATGATTAAAATCGGATGAGACGAGCGGTTCATCATAATAAGTGAGGATGCCCTTTAGCTCATCATCAGCTACGGATTTTACAGCTTCATTGACCTCATCGACGCTTGTGTTTTTGCCGGGTACGAATGTTAAATCAACAAGGGAAACATTTGGAACAGGCACCCGAATAGACACCCCGTCCAGTTTGCCATCAAGTTCAGGAAGCACCTTACCAACGGCAAGCGCGGCGCCCGTTGAGGTTGGGATCATGTTGATCGCAGCGGCGCGGGCGCGGTAGGGGTCCTTATGGCTGGAATCCACTGTATGCTGATCACCAGTATAGGCATGGATTGTCGTCATGAAGCCCTTTTCAATGCCGATTGTTTTATTGAGTGCATACGCAAGGGGCGCAAGGCAGTTTGTGGTGCAAGACGCATAGGATACGATTTTGTGCTCGGGTTTAAGCTTGTCGTCATTTACGCCGTAAACAACCGTCAAGTCTTCGCCTTTTGCTGGGGCTGAGATGAGAACTTTTTTCGCGCCCTGAGTGATGTGTTTGGATGCCCCATCGTAATTGTTGAATTTGCCTGTGCATTCGAAAACAATATCGACGCCCTCGCGGTCCCAATGAAGCTCCTCAATGTCGCGGGTGCGAAAGCGATGGATTTTATGACCATCAACGATCAGCCAATCATCATCGCCGCGTTCCAGATCAAAAGGGGCCTGGCCGTGGACGGAATCATATTTAAGCAGCGGGAAGGCATTCATGCCGGGGTCATTTACCGCGACGAGTTCGATGTCATCACGTTTTTGTTCAATGATTGCGCGCGCCACAAGTCGGCCGATGCGGCCAAATCCGTTAATACCAATTTTTAAAGTCACTTAAAAACTCCGTTTTCTAATTTTTAGCCACTCTTTTTATCTAGGGCTTTTTTTGCAGCGTCAATAACGGCCTCTGGGGTTATCCCAAAATGTTTGTACAGTTCAGGCGCGGGGGCCGATGCCCCGAATGAATTCATGCCAATGAATGTTGAATGTCCGCCGATAATGCCATCCCACCCCTGACGAACAGCGGCTTCAACGGCGATTTTCACACTGCTGTTGCACACGAGGTTTTGGAAATATTTGCCGTCTTGCTGATGGAAAAGATCCATGCATGGCACGGAGACAAGACGAACCTGAACGCCGTCCTTTTCGAGCGATAGATAGGCTTCATGGGCGATTTCAACTTCGGACCCACTTGCGAATAATGTGACCTCAGGGGTGCTGCTTGTTTCCTTTAGGATATATGCACCCTTGGCGGTCATGTTTTCTTCGCGCATTTCGCATAATGTCGGCAAGCCCTGGCGTGTGAGAGAGAGGATGCTCGGTGTGTTTTGTGTTGAAAGAGCAATTTCCCATGCTTCGGCTGTTTCTATGCCATCACAAGGGCGGAAGACATTCAGGTTTGGCATGGCGCGTAGTGATGCAAGATGTTCAATTGGTTGGTGTGTCGGGCCATCCTCACCCAGTCCGATCGAATCGTGTGTCATGACGTGAATAACGCGCTGCTGCATAAGCGCAGCAAGACGTATGGCCGGGCGACAATAATCCGTAAACACCATGAATGTCCCGGAATAGGGGATCATACCCCCATGAAGAGCCATACCGTTCATTGCCGCGGCCATGCCGTGTTCGCGAACGCCGTAATGAATGTACTGCCCGTCATAGCCCTCGCGGTTAATGATCGCCGGGCCTTTGACGTGCGTGTTGTTTGAGCCAGTCAGATCAGCAGAGCCACCAATAAGCTCAGGTATAGCAGGAACAAGCGCTTCAAGAACCTTTCCGGATGTCGCGCGGGTGGCCATCTTTGGTTTATCATTCGCGAAGTCCTGTTTAAGCTTTTGAATGATTGGTTTAATTGTGGCGCTGATGTCACCGTTCAGGGCGGAATCAAATTCATCTTTTTGATCGGAGGCCTCAAGGCGGTCGGTCCAGTTGATAAACTCACTAGCGGCATCTTCGCAATGCTTGCGCCATAAGCCAAGAACATCATCCGGAATATCGAATGGCGCGTGGTGCCATCCCAGATTTTCACGTGCGCCCTTGATTTCGTCTGGACCGAGAGGCGAGCCATGCGAGGAGGCGCTGTCCTGTTTTGTTGGTGCGCCAAATCCAATATGTGTTTTGCATGAAATGATCGTGGGCTTATCCGAAGCCTGAGCTTGTGATATCGCGCTTTCGATTTCGGCGTAATTATGGCCATCAATTGTGATTGAATTCCAGCCATAGGATTCAAAGCGCTGCGGGATATTTTCGCTAAAGGATAGCTCTGTTGGGCCATCGATGCTGATGCTGTTATCATCATAAAGCACGATGAGTTTGTTGAGATTCAGGTGCCCAGCCAGAGAGCAGGCCTCATGGCTGATGCCCTCCATAAGGTCACCATCACTGGCGATCACATAGGTAAAGTGGTTGACAAGTTCACCACCAAAACGTGCATTCATAATGCGCTCACCAAGCGCCATACCAACGGCTGTTGAGATGCCCTGACCCAATGGGCCGGTTGTTGTTTCAATTCCGGCGGCTGGATTAACCTCCGGGTGGCCCGCCATATGATGGTGGCTGAGCTGGCGGAAGTTTTTAAGATCATCAAGGCTGTATTCGCTGTAGCCTGTTAGATAATTTATCGCATAGAGCAGCATGGAGCCATGACCGGCGGAGAGCACAAAGCGGTCACGATCTGGCCATTCAGGATTAGCCGGATCAAATTTCAGGAAATTTGCATAGAGTACGGTGGCAACGTCTGCCATACCCATGGGCATTCCGGGGTGCCCGGACTGTGCCTTTTCAACCGCGTCCATGGCGAGGGCGCGGATGGCGTTGGCCATTTGTTTATAATTTTCGTGGTCCTGAGTATCTGAAGTTGTCGCGAGATTGGCAGTGCTCATAAAATGTGGCCCTTTTTGTGCTTACTGAATATAAGGAATGTCTTTTTTGGCATAAAAGATTTTGCAGTGCAATGGCTAGGCATGTGTTTGCAAGAGGTTATCGTGAAAAGTTGTGATTTAAAGTGAAAATACATGGCTTTTCGCTTGACGATTTTAAGGACGAGTTGATAGTTTTACGGGTCTTCGGATCAATTTTTTATGGAAGGAATGACTGTGTCTGCCGTTAAGCAAGCGCTATATAACCTTGGTGAAGTGGTTTCAAAGCTTGAGGAATCCCTTGCCGCAAAGGAAGCTGCGAGCGCAGCCGATCCTCAACACGATATGTTTTCATCACCTGAGCAAAAGCAGGCTGTTGTCGATAAATTAGATCGGGCGATTGAAAATGCAGAGAGTTTACTGAGTAAGGGGCAAGCACATGGCTGAGGTGAATATCGTCATTAACGGACGCACGTACAATATTTCCTGTGATGAGGGGCAACAACAGCGTGTTTTGGATCTTGGCCATTATGTTGACCAGAAAATGAAAGACATTGCATGCTCAGGTGCGGCGACAAATGAAAACCATCTATTGGTTTTGACATCGCTTATTTTGGCCGATGAAGTATATGATTTATTGAATAATCCGGACTCTAAAGCAACGGCTACAAATACGGCACAGACATCAGCATCCCCAGATCAATCGGAAGCCGTTATTGCGGGTGCGATTGATCAATTGGCGTCACGGATTGATCATATCGCGACAAGGCTTTTGACCGCTTAAAATACCATCTTGAATTTTCTTATATTCGTTCTTTGAAAAAAGAATGACTTTTCATGCTATAATCATATATATATTTGACATAGGGTTTGCTGCGGAGTTCGTGATACACCGTTATATCCCGGAGGCCGATGCATATTCGCATAGGGAGCTGTCCCTGCTTTGAACCACTCTCTTATTCGTTTTACGGATAAAATTGCATTGGGGTTTTTGGCATTACGGCACCCACCTGTTTTACAGGGCCACACGCGGATTTTGAGTGTACACGGCTCATGTGGCTGCCCTATTTTTCTTTTAATATAGAAATTTCTGTCCTTATGTCCATCTCCGAACAAAAAGAAACGCTCCGCCAGGAGGCCCTGAAGCATCGCTCTCGTATGCATATTGATACGGAGGATCCGGAAGCCGCTGTTGAATTGTTTTTTGATACGATTCATATGAGCGAGACGCAGGTCTTGGCCGGATATTGGCCAAAAGATCGTGAATTTGATGTGCGCTATATTCTGGATGAAGCCTTAAGACGAGATATTCAGTGCGGCTTACCTGTTGTGGAAAAAGACTCCAAAATCTTGAGTTTTGCAAAGTGGGATGCTGAAACTGAGCTGCAGAAAGCGTCTTTTGGCATCTTAGAGCCAAAAGAAAAAGCGCAGATTATACCAGATGTTGTGATTGTTCCCTTGCTCGCTTTTGACCAGCGAGGAGGGCGTTTGGGGTATGGCGGCGGATATTATGATGCAACCTTAAAGGCCTTGCGTGCCAAGAAGCACATTCTTGCGGTTGGGGTTGCGTATGCGCAGCAAGCGTGCTTGTTTGGTTTGCCTCAAGAGGATCACGATGAAATACTTGATCTTGTGATTACGCCTCAGGGTTTGAAGGATTTTAGGGTGTGAAGGATTTTAGAAAGTAGATTATGCGGATATTATTTATTGGCGATATTTTTGGACGTTCCGGCAGGGACGCATTATATAATCATCTCCCCGGTCTTAAAGATAAATTGCTCCCCGATGTGGTGATCGTGAATGGTGAAAATGCTGCAAACGGAGCGGGCATTACAGAGAAAATTTGCACTGAATTCTATGAGGCTGGAACCGATGTTATTACCACAGGAAACCATGTGTGGGACCAGCGTGAAATTCTACCGTATATTGATCGTGATAAAAATTTACTTCGGCCGTTGAATTATCCTCAAGATGCACCGGGAAATGGGTTTGTGAAATTCAATACATCATCCGGTCAGACGATTTTGGTCATTAATGCCATGTGTCGATTGTTTATGGATTCACTCGATGACCCTTTTCGTATGGTTAAGGACCTTATAAAGCAGGAACGTTTGGGCCAGAGCGTCGACGCAATATTTGTGGATCTTCATGGTGAGGCCACTAGTGAGAAAATGGCCTTTGGGCATTATCTGGATGGACAAATTTCTGCGGTCATCGGAACGCACACACATATTCCGACGGCAGATGCACATGTTCTTGTGGGGGGAACTGCATATATGACGGATGCCGGGATGACGGGTGTTTATGACAGCGTTATTGGCGTAGAAAAACATATCCCTATACATCGGTTCACGAAAAAAACGCCGTCTGAGCGTATGAGGCCGGCCATGGGGGATGCTATGTTGTGCGGCGCGCTTATTGTGACAAACGATCAAACGGGCTTGGCGGCATCAATTGAGCCATTGCGTGTAGGGCATGGCTTGCAGGAGGCGATGCCTCAAAATTAAGGTTTAGATTTTTAAATTATCTTCGTGCTTGTCGAAATATCTCTCGCAGGCATCAATTAGCGCATCAATCAGCGCACGACCTTCAGCGCCACCACTGCCATGAATACGGCCTCTGATCACAGCACGCATTGTGGTGTGGAAGGCCAAAACAATTTCTACGCACTCAATATCGGGTTGTTCGATGACTTCCAGAAATTGTATCAGTTTATCGCCGATATCGGTAATGAGCGGGAATTTAAACATACCGCCATTCGCCTTGAGCTGCATGGCCGGGTATATCATGTGTGAGATAATATATTCATCGTCCGTCCCGTATTCAGCATCCTTGGCAAGTTCAATGCCCCGCATAAGCGAGTCGAGATACATCTCTGCCAAGGGTTCGAAATCAACTGTATTGTTTTCCAATAGTGCCTGAGCTTTGTTTAAAATAGTATCACTGAGGCCGCCATTTCCAACTTTTGCCTTGAGCGTATTTGGGGGTTGAATGAACTCCGCCCGTCTTCGCGGGGTCTGATTATAATGCGTCGTTTGGAGTTCTATTTGGTTTTCATCATTCATGGCTTTACATTCATTTCTATTGGCACATCAACCATATAATCTTCAGGTCTTACGTCTGTTTCCCGGCGCATGGGGCCACCAAAGTCTTTCTTTGACTTGCGACGTCTGTCCGGGCCGAAGAAATCTTCTGATCTAACAAATTGTCTCGGGCGTTCAATGACCTGAGAAATACGGCGGTATAGGTCGCGTGCGTTAAACGGCTTGACCAGGAATTCAGTTACACCAGCGTCACGGGCTTCAACGACACGCCGACGTTCAGAAAAACCCGTCATAAGAACAATGGGGACATATTGATTTGGGCTTGAGGGATCATTGCGTATACGGCGTGTGAGTGAGATGCCGTCGACAGGCTTCATCATCCAGTCCGTAATCACAATATCGGGGTTTTCAGCACAGAATATCTTAAACCCGATCTCACCGTTTCGGGCGGTCAGGATTTTTTGTAATCCAAAGGTGCTCATGAGTGATTTTGAAAGTTCCAACATTGGCTGGTTATCTTCCACAATTAAAATAGATACTTTTTCGAAGTTATAGCTCATAGAAAGAATTCAATTATTCGCAAAAAAAAGGGATCAACTATCTGTATAGTTTAACACATTAATTTAAAAAAACCCGATCTTAAAATTTTTTAACGAAAAAAACCGAGCGCGCAAGGTGGGTTTTCTTGTGTCTTATGTTTGCTATACTCACTCAAAATTAAAATCACTTTAAAGAGTAATATCGTATGGCTGGTCATTCCAAATGGGCAAATATCAAACACAAAAAAGGTCGTGCAGATGCTGTGCGGGCCAAGGCTTTTTCAAAATTAGCGCGAGAGATCACGGTTGCGGCAAAGCTTGGTGGCGGTGATCCTGATATGAACCCCCGTTTGCGGCTGGCCGTTGCTACTGCGCGGGGGCAATCCATGCCCAAGGCCAATATTGAAGCGGCTATACTGAAAGGTGCAGGCGGTGGGGAGAGTGAAGATTACATCGATATCCGTTATGAGGGCTATGGTCCCGGCGGCGTGGCGATTATTGTTGAGAGCCTGACTGACAATAAAAACAGAACGGCCGGCGATGTACGGTCTATTTTTGCAAAAGGCGGGGGAAATCTTGGTGAAACGGGATCCGTTGGGTTTATGTTTGACCAAGTTGGTGAGATTGTTTATCCGGCCAATATAGCCAGCGCTGACGAGATCTTTGAAGCGGGCGTTGAGGCGGGGGCTATGAACGTCGAGAGTGATGAGGAATTTCATACGATCATTACTGAAGCCAATGATTTTGCCGTCGTAAATGAAGCGATGGAGAAGAAATTTGGTGAAGCCGAGCGCGCAGGGCTTGCGTGGCATGCAAACACGGATGCGGATATTGATGAAGAAACTGCGACCTCTGTTTTAAAGCTTGTGGATGCGTTAGAAGATAATGACGATGTGCAGAAGGTTTATACGAATTTGAATGTTAGCGATGAGGTGATGGAGCGCCTGATGGCGGCGGGGTGAAATCATATCTCTACTTCAAAATGCGCCAGAGAACACCAAACAGTATGTTGTCCGTCCGTGATTTCTATCTTGGGTTGACCATGATCAAAAAGGGTTTCGTAATCAAAACACTCTTTTTTCCCCGTTTTATCTATACCTGTCGCTGTGTATATGCCGTTAGCATAGAACCCAGATTCTTCAAAATCTCGGCGAAAATCAGGTGGGCAATCAGCTGTTATACGAACCTTTCGCCCAAGAACGGATATATCGTCATTTGATATTGGAATGAAGGCAATGTTATTAGACATATTGTTTTCTAAATCTAATCCTGTGTTATTGTCAAATTATTTTAGTTTGTTCTTTATTTGTTCTGTTTTTCTGCTATGATTTTTATATGATAATAC
>CAYGQP010000056.1:0-4723 GCA_964352115.1 uncultured Micavibrio sp.
TCAGGTGGGTTCTCACCAACGTTGAAAGAGTCGATCGGGCAGGGCTATGTTGAGGCCGCGTATGCCGAAACAGGCAAAGAAATTTTTGTGAATGTCCGTGGCCGTAACATTTCAGCGGTTGTTGCTGATCTGCCGTTTGTGCCGGCTAAAACAAAATCGATGAAGAAAAAAGCAGCTTAAGTTTTATAAGAAAAGGAAAAACTATGTCAGAACTTAAATACACAAATGATCATGAATGCGTCTTGGTGGACGGCGATGTAGCATGGGTTGGCATTACGCCATACGCGCAGGAAGCTCTGGGCGATCTGGTGTTTGTTGAATTGCCGGAAGTGGGCAAGAAGATTAAAAAGGGCGAGGATTTTGCCGTTGTTGAATCTGTGAAAACCGCTGCTGAAGTATACTCTCCGGTTGATGGTGAAGTTATGGAAGCCAATGATAACATGCCTGATAATCTGGACATGATTTCAAAAGGTTTGGCTGATGGCGGCTGGATTGCGAAAATTAAAATGGATAATCCGGATCAAATTTCATCTCTTATGGATGAAGCGGCGTACAAGGAATACCTTGAGACCTTAGGCTAGGCATAAACCATATAACATAAAGAGTAAAACTTATGCGTTATCTTCCTCAAACAAAAAATGCGCGCGCTGAGATGCTGAAAACCATCGGCGCAAATAGCGTGGATGATTTATTTGTCGATGTGCCGAAAGCGGCCTTTGTCGATGGCAAAGTTGATCGGCATGATCATATGGGTGAGCTGGAGGTCGAGCGCGCTTTGAGTGCTTATGCCAATGAAAATCACGCCGCGCCGGATGGCCCGTTTTTTCTGGGTGCAGGGACATATTATCATCACGTTCCGGCCAGTGTTGATTACATCATTCAGCGCTCAGAATTCCTGACAGCCTATACGCCTTATCAGCCGGAAATTGCGCAAGGTACGCTTCAGGTTGTGTTTGAATTCCAGACCTTTATTGCGCAGTTGACCGGACAAGATGTGGCCAATGCGTCTCTTTATGATGGAGCAACGGCGATGACTGAGGCGGCGTTGATGGCGATGCGTGTGAACAAGCGCAAGAAGATTGTACTCGGGAATGTTGTGCATCCGCATTACCGTGAAGTTCTTGAAAGCTATATTTGGAATTTCGGCGATGAGGTCACAATTGCTGATGGTGAGCCTGATGATGAGACGGCCTGTGTGATTGTGCAATCGCCTGATTTTTATGGGGCCCCCTATAAATATGAAGCGTTGCGCAAGAAATGTGATGAGACAGGCGCCCTGATGGTTGTGGTGGTAAACGAGATTTTATCGCTCGGTCTTCTGCCTGCGCCGGTTGAAGCTGATGTGGTGTGCGGTGAAGCGCAGAGCATAGGTTTGCCGATGGCATTTGGTGGCCCGCATTTGGGTTTCTTCGCCTGCCGTGAAAAATATATGCGTCAAATCCCAGGCCGCCTGTGCGGGATCACGGAAGATGCCGATGGTAAGCGCGGTTTCGTGTTAACATTGAGCACCCGGGAGCAACATATTCGACGCGATAAAGCGACATCGAATATCTGCACCAATCAGGGTCTATGTGCGCTGGCGTTTACAGTGCACATGAGCTTGCTGGGGGAGAAAGGTTTTAGACAACTTGCCCGGCTGAACCATGAGGCCGCGTGCCGTTTGGCCGATGCGTTGGCGGAGATTGATGGTGTGGAGGTTGTGAATGATGCATTCTTCAACGAATTTACTGTAAAGCTCTCAAAGAATTCAAACGACGTCGTTAAGACGCTGGCGGAGCAGGGCATTGTTGCCGGATTATCCGCAGATGATGGACAGCATCTTGTTGTTGCGGCAACCGAGATGACCAAAGATGAAGATATCGAAGCTTTCGTGAAGGCCTTGAGAGGGGAGTTGTCATGAGCGCAGAACAGAAAATTATAGAGATGACACAAAACACACAAACAGAACCCGAAAATAAAGGCCTTCATTACGAAGAGAACTTGCTTTGGGAAAAGGAACGCAGTGATCACGCTGGCGTTGATTTGCCAGAGCCGAAGGGCACAGCGCTTCGCACAGGCGAAGAGGCGCGGGGCGATATTGGTTTGCCGCAGGTGTCCGAGCCTCAAGCCATAAGACACTTTGTGCGCATGAGTACATGGAATTATTCCATTGATCACGGGTTCTTCCCGCTTGGGTCGTGCACGATGAAGCATAATCCGCGTTTGAATGAAAAGCTGGCCCGTTTGCCGGGGTTTGCGCATATCCATCCGATGCAGCCTGATAGCACGGTGCAGGGCGCTTATAAGTTGATGTATGAATTACAGGAATGGTTGGCTGAGCTTACCGGATTGCCCGGTGTATGTTTGTCGCCCGCCGCTGGGGCGCATGGCGAGCTTGCGGGGATGATGACCATTCGCCGCGCGCATGAGCAAATGGGCAACAGCCACAAAAACGTCGTGCTTATACCCGATTCTGCGCATGGTACTAATCCGGCGACGGCGGTCACGTGTGGTTTCACAGTGCGGAATATTCCGACCAAGGAAGATGGCCGTGTGACGGTTGAAACCTTCAAGGAGGCGCTGTATGCCGAAAGCGAAGACGGCGCGGAAGTGGCCGGTATGATGGTGACCAATCCCAATACTGCTGGGCTCTTTGAGCGTGATATCATTGAGATTTCTGATCTGCTCCATGAGGCTGGCGGATATTTCTATTGCGATGGTGCGAACTTTAACGCGCTTGTCGGTAAGGTGCGTCCTGGTGATTTTGGTGTGGATGTGATGCACATTAATTTGCACAAGACATTTTCAACGCCCCATGGTGGCGGTGGGCCGGGTTCTGGCCCAATTTGCTGTGTGCCGGAGCTGGCGAAATATATGCCTGTTCCGACCGTGATCAAGGATGGCGATGATTATCGTTTGGAAACCGAAGACGATCGGCCGGAAACGCTTGGGCGGTTGAAGGGATATCAGGGGCAGTTCGGGATGCACGTGCGTGCGCTTTCTTATATGAAGAGCCATGGCGCGGATGGCCTCAAGCAGGTTTCTGAAGATGCGGTTCTGAATGCAAATTATGTTCTGGCTTCCCTTAAGGATACATATCATGTTCCCTATGCTGGGCCCTGCATGCATGAAGCGCTGATTACGGACAAGGTGCAAAAGGAAAACGGCGTTCAGACACTGGATATTGCCAAGGCATTGATCGAACATGGGTATCATCCGATGACGGTGTACTTCCCGTTGGTGTTGCCCGGCACAATGTTGATTGAGCCGACGGAAACCGAGAGCAAGGATGCGATTGATCGATTCATCACGACGATGAAAACGATCGCCGAAGATGCGAAGGGCGCTGATGCCGAGGCGTTGTTCCATTCCTATCCGCATTCGACACCGCGTAAGCGTTTGGATGAGGTGAAGGCCGCGCGTAATCCGCAATTGAGATGGAAATTAGCTTAAGGTTTTCTGTATTTCAATTGAGAATAAATGCGGGCAGTTGTGTAAGCGCAGCATGCTGAGCACACAACAATAAAGAATGATAATTCAATTTTTCCCATAAGCAATTCTTTATCAATATCTGTATCTAGTATTGCAATAACTGATATTAAAATTGCAAAAAAACCAAATATCGCGCTTAATGGCCATACAGGCTTGCTTTGAAATTTTGAACAGATTATTTGCTCGTATATAAGGGCTACTGGAATTCCTATGATAACAGTAATGACGTAAGCTATTATTGATCCACCCAAAAACACAAAAAGCAATTCATCAGGATATATAGAGGGTTTCAAGCCGTTCAATATAAAAGTAAATAAAAAACAGAGCGCTGTTCCTGTCAAAACACCTAGTGGAGGTCCAAACAAAACAGCAGGGATCATAGGAAAAATTGTATTTTTCATGATTTGTATCCTTCGCTTTATCTAGGTCTGTAAGTCTTCATTATGTTTTGGTGCGGCGTGACCTTTAACAAAGCTTGCTAAATCAAAACCACGCATTTTTGTTAGTGCATAGATATTGAAGAAGTGCATGAAGCCTAAAACAACAATAGCTAGACCAACCTTTGTGCTCAGAAATTCAATTCCTGTCTGAAGGTCATGCGGTTTCTCACCATATTTTAGTGCAAGTGTAATAAACCCGGCATTGATCAAATAAAACCCGACCAATAGTAAATGATTTACTGAATCTGCGAGTGCTTCATTGCCTCTAAAGTTTTCTACTAAAAATAAACGACCATTTTTATTTAGGCTGCGGCCGACGAATATTGTAATTGTAATGCTTATTGCTAAGTAAGCGAGGTATGTAAGGATAATTAACATGGTTCTCTCCTTGATATGTTGCACAGTGAGATGCTATAATTAGTTAAATAGCTAATCACTATAATAGCATGATTAGATAATTAGTCAATAAGTTAATTAGCTACAAGGATTTTTCATGGTGGAAGCCGTTTTTCAAGCTTTATCGTCTGGCGCTAGGCGAAAAATTTTAGCATATCTTTCTGAGGCAGACCTTACCGCAGGGGAGATCGCGGAGCGCTTTGATATGAGTAAGCCATCCATTTCCAAGCATTTAAGTGTTTTGGAAAATGCTGGTCTCATTAAAGGTGAGAAGAGCGGGCAATTTATTACGTATTCAATGGCGCGCGATAATTTAGTGAATACGTTGAATGGATTTGTCCAGGATGTGTGCCCCGTTGCGCGTCCTATTAAAAAAGAAAGCCGCAAAAAAGGTAAAAGCAGAGATGTTGGTTAAT
>CAYGQP010000056.1:4733-8630 GCA_964352115.1 uncultured Micavibrio sp.
GGTTAATGCCGCTGATATTTTTCAATCACGCTTTCAAGGTCTTTCAGGATCGGTTTGACTTCTTCTTTGAAGGCTTCTTTTTGAGCATCATCCAGGTGTGAGCCAAAATCATCAACGAAACTGTTTATACGCAATTGGAAATTTGAGAGATTGCGGTAGTGATCCAGTTGGCCCATCGTGGCTTCGCGCAGGCGATCAGCAAGTACATTAATCAGAGCGCGAACGGGTTCGTCTTTGATGCTTTTAATGCGGCCTTCGATTTCATCACGGGAAATAATGGTCACTGTTGTATCAATGAGGGCGCGTACTGTTGCACTGCGCATATCATTGTTGATCAGGGCCATTTCACCAAAAATATCGCCGTCAGTGAGTTCACAGATTTTTAACTGATGCTTGCCATCCTCGACAAGAACCTCCACGCGGCCTTTTTCGATATAATAGGCTCGGAACCCATCATCTCCCTGTTTTATAATGTCTTTTCCCTTGTAATAGACTTCTCTACTCAACACTTTCGGGTTGTGCTTATCTAGGGATTTTCTCGGGTCTAAGTCGTTTTGCTTCATTCTTTTGTATTTTTGTTATCTGCACTTTATATTATGACATAATTAAGGTTAAAAAACGACTATCTTTAAGGGTGCCAAAGTTTTTACTGGCCATGGATAAAACTTTGGTGTATCCAATTGCTATTCCCCTGACAGTTTGAAATCGTAATCCCGCCGAAGGCGCTACGAACCTCTGTCAGAAAGACGACAAAAAAGGATGTAAAAATGGCTAAAACAGGACCTATTGAATATTATCGCCAAGTGCGCTCTGAGATGAAAAAAGTCACATGGCCCAACCGTAAGGAAACAACGGTCAGTACGATGGCTGTTTTCATTATGGTCTTCATTGCATCGCTTTTCTTGTATATGTCAGATCAGTTGATTGCGATTGTTATTCGCATGATTATGGGGTTTTAAATTATGAGCGCAACGGAAAAGAAGGAAAAGACAATGTCTGCTGCTAAGTGGTATGTTCTGCACGTTTATTCTGGTTTTGAAACGAAGGTGGCCGAGGCCATCAAGGAAAAAGCCCGTAAGCTTGGTCTGGAAGATCATGTTGAGGAAATTCTGGTTCCAACCGAAGAGGTTGTTGAAGTGAAGCGCGGACAGCGCGTGAATACGGAACGTAAATTCTTTCCTGGTTATGTTTTGGCGAAGCTGGATCTTGATGACAATGTTTGGCACCTTATTAAGGACACGCCAAAGGTTAGTGGTTTCCTTGGTGCTGGCGGGAACAAGCCCGTGGCGATTAGCGAAGCCGAAGCCAAGCGCATTATGAATCAAGTGCAAGAAGGTATTGATCGTCCTCGTCCATCCGTTATTTACGACATTGGCGAAGAAGTGAAAGTGACCGATGGCCCATTCGCATCATTCAACGGTGTTGTTGAAGAGATTGACGAGGAAAAAGCGAAGCTTAAAGTCTCTGTTTCAATTTTTGGTCGTTCCACGCCTGTTGAGCTGGAATACGGACAAGTCGAGAAACTTTAAAAGCTATAATAATTTTTCCTTGCAAAGTTTCTTGTGTGCGACTAGTGTGCGCGCACTCAAGTAAGTTGTAGGAGGTTTTCGTTTTGCCCTTAAGACCATGAAACGAGCCGGACTACAAAACCCCATAAACGCTATTTGGAGGTAACAATGGCAAAAAAAGTATCAGGGTTTATTAACCTGACAATTCTGGGTGGATCGGCTAATCCGTCGCCCCCGGTCGGCCCGGCTCTGGGTCAGCATGGTGTAAACATCATGGAATTCTGTAAGGCCTTTAATGCCAAGACAGAAGATCAAAAAGGTATTCCAATTCCTGTGGTTATCACAGTGTATGAAGATCGTTCATTCGATTTCATCACGAAGAAGCCCCCAGCGAGTTATTTCCTGAAGCAAGCTGCGAAGATCAAAAAGGGATCTGGCACACCTAGCCGTGAAGTTATCGCGCAGGTTCGTCGTTCTGCTGTTGTGAAAATTGCAGAAGAAAAAATGGAAGACTTAAACGCCAATGACATTGAAGCGGCAACAAAGATCATTGAAGGATCTGCGCGTTCAATGGGCATCGAAGTGGTGGAAGGATAAAGACATGGCACATTCAAAACATATGAAAGCTGCGGCTGAAAAAGTTGATCGCGAAGCCTTTTACAGTGTTGAAGATGCTGTAAAGATTCTAAAAGATCTTGCATCAAAGCGTAAATTTGATGAGACGATCGAGATTGCTATGAACTTGAATATCGATCCTCGTCACGCCGACCAAGCCGTTCGCGGTATGGTCAGCCTTCCCAATGGAACGGGTGCAACTGTTCGTGTTGCTGTTTTTGCGAAGGATGAGAAAGCCAAAGAAGCCAAAGATGCTGGTGCTGACATTGTTGGCGCTGAGGATCTGATGGAAAAAATTCAGGGCGGCGAGATGGATTTTGATCGTTGTATCGCAACACCAGATATGATGGGCGTTGTTGGTCGTTTGGGTAAAGTGCTTGGTCCGCGTGGCCTAATGCCAAACCCGAAGCTCGGCACAGTGACCATGGATGTCAAAAAGGCAGTTGAAGATGCCAAGGGCGGTTCTGTTGAGTTCCGCGCTGAAAAGGCTGGCGTTGTTCATGCTGGTGTTGGCAAGGCATCATTTGATGCGAAGAAACTGGAAGAGAATATCCGTTTCTTCTATGACACTGTTTTAAAGGCGAGACCATCAGGCGCAAAGGGAAGCTACATCAAAAAAGTGACTGTGACATCCTCAATGGGTCCAGGCATCAAGCTTGATGAAGGTTCGTTGGCTGACGAGGCTGCAAAGGCCGCATAACTTTTTTACTTGACGGCATGGGTTGAATGCTTTAACTCTGCCGTCAAGTTTTATACCTATCCGAGACCGTAAGGGGCCAAGAGGCTTAATGAACCTTACATAGATGGGAAACAGAAGGGCCAAGAGGGCTCGTTAATTTTGTTTCACATTGATAATGGATAGGGGATGAATCTTTTTTAGGTTCATCTTTTTTTTATTGTCATCTGCTTTTAATTTTGCAGTGTGTTGGTTCGCTCCTCAGGTATTTCAATATACCTATCGACGCTACCTCCTTCTGCAAAACCAAAATCAAATGACAAAACTTTTGAAAAAAGGAATGTATATTATGGGTATGTCCCGCGCACAAAAAGATGCTGAAGTAAAAGAGTTGAACGAACGCTTTACAAATGACGAGATCGTTGTTGTGACGCATTATACGGGCTTGAGCGTAAAAGAAATAAGCAAGCTCCGTGCAGACCTTCGTGCTGAAGGTGCGAGCTTTAAGGTTACAAAGAACTCTCTCGCGAAAATTGCGCTTAAAGGCACAAAGTTCGAAGAGATCGCTGATATGTTTTCCGGTCAAACAGGTGTTGCGACATCTCAAGATCCGGTTATAGCGGCGAAGGTGGCGTATAACTTCTCAAAAGCAAATGACAAACTTGTTATTTTGGGCGGTGCGCTTGGTTCACAAGTTATGGATGAAAATCAGATCAAGCAGTTGGCCCAATTGCCAAGTCTTGATGAAATTCGTTCCAAGCTTGTTGGTCTGCTTGTTGCCGCACCAACCAAATTGGCTGGTCTATTACAGGCACCTGCACGTGACCTTGTCGGTGTGACGAAGGCTTATGGTGCAACCGGAGAGTAAAGTTTTTGTGACTGATGAATAATCGGTTATTCAAAAAAGTTTTAAATTTTTAGCTATTATAAAGGAGAAATAAAAATGGCTGCAGATCTAGAAAAATTAGTTGATGAACTTTCAAAGCTTAGCGTTTTGGAAGCTGCTGAATTGTCCAAGCTTCTCGAAGAGAAGTGGGGCGTTACAGCCGCTGCCGCTGCACCTGTTGCTGTTGCTGCTGCTGGCGGCGCTGCTGAAGC
>CAYGQP010000057.1:0-8604 GCA_964352115.1 uncultured Micavibrio sp.
GGCTAGGTTAATGCCCGCGCCACCGGCGGTTGACCCACCTGCGCTTAAGTTATTCAGCGCCTCATAGATCTTTGCGCTTTCGCTCACGGGCGTTGGTTCAAGCACAGTCCCGGCAGCGCCTGCATAAACGGCAATGGCAACTGTATCTGTTGGTTTAAGGCTATCCAGAAGCATCTTCATCGAGTCCTTGACGAGAGGGAGCTTGTCCGCCGCATTCATAGAACCGGAAACGTCCAGCAAGAATACGATGTTGGCCTTTGGCTGTTCACCTTGAATGTCGTAGCCTTTGATACCGATATGCATCAACTGTTTTCCAGCATTAAACGGGCTATCAACCAGCGTGACTGTTGGCTTAAAGGGCTGTTCTTCACTTTCGGGTAGGGGATAGTTGTAATCAAAATAATTGATCATTTCCTCAACACGCACCGCCGAGGGATTAGGCAAACGGCTATTACGGTTGATTTCCTTACGTACAAAGCTGTACGAAGCCGTGTCTACGTCTGCTGCAAATGTTGAAACAGGTTCCTCACGGACCAGCTTGACCGGATTGCTCTCGAACTCTTCAAACTTATCGCGGCTAATTTGCTCCGGTTGCGGGTAGGGCATGATATCCGGCTGAATGATCATCGGCTGGCTTGCGGTTGGGACGGCTGGAATAGCCAAACCTTCTGCAATGGTTGGCGCAGGGCGTCTTTCCGCCTTTTGCTTTGCCGCAGCCTGCGGTGCCGGCTCATATGATGGTGGAACGATAAAACTAGAGGCCATATCTTCGGCCATATCCATTTCGGCCATGGCTGGTGCGCCCGTAGCGTCTTGATCTGCGCGCGAACGATTAAGCGCTTGAGGCGCTATTTCGCGAGCGGATTTATCTTGTGCGACGCCGCCATAAGAATCTGCGGCGATATTAAATTCAACCGCATTAAGCTGTGCGGCCGTGGCATTGCTGTCATTGGTTGTGCCAGTCAGGGCTGTTGATGCAACTTCCTGATATGAGCCTGCGCTCTGAAAGTCCTGCAGCTGCGTAAAGCTAATGCCTGTGACAAGAGCAACAGCGGCCGCCGTGCCCATAACACCATAAAGTAGTTTTTTTCGTGATTGTAAGTCCATGGGATCTCTCCTTTGTTGTTGTCCTGTGGATTTTCCCATAAGACGAGACCACAACGAGGATCCTTGGATATTTTTTGAACTTTTTTTATTTTGATGCGCTTGAAACTCGGCCATAGCCATATTCACTGCACGTTTGCGTGCATTTTCATTGGCTTCTGGTACATCAAGCTTATCTAAAACATCTTTGAGCTTCTTCTCATCCATATTTCTGCTCCTTTCCGAAGCGAGCCTCTAATTTCTTGCGAGCCTCGTGAATACGCCACGATATTGTGCTTTCCTTACAATTGAGGATATAGGCGGCGTCTTTGTGCGTCAGACCCTCAACAACCACCAGCAACAACGCGTCGCGCTCGCCTTCGGGGAGGTTATGTACCTCGCTGAGGACCTCTTTGGCGTGAAGTTGGCTTTCGGCTGTGCTCTGAACGCTAATGGTCTCAAGTGCTTCTGCACTGCCCTTGTGGCGGTTTTGTTTTTTAAACCAATCCTTCGCGGCGTTAATAACAATGCGGTATAGCCAGGTTGTGAAGGCCGAATCATGCTTAAAGCTATTCAGGCCGCGCGCGAGCTTGATACAAGCCTCCTGCGCGATATCCTCGGCATTTTGCTGATTTCCACACCACTTATAAGCAACTTTAAACATCATGTCATAGTACCTGTTGACCAAGGCTTCAAAGGCTTTGGCGTCTCCGTCTTGCGCTTGTTTGATGAGCGCAGTTTCGTTGTCTTCAGCCATGAATCTCCTTTTGGCTTACACGTATATGACGATCTGTAGTATAAAGTCCTTGGAAAAAAAATCACCTGTTAAACTATAAAGTTCTATATGCCCTTAAATATCGACCCTGTATTGCTCATTGGACTTTTTGCCTCATGTGTTCTGGTGCTGATTTTGATGCCCTTTGCACGGCGTTTCGCCATCAGCAGCGGGTTTGTAGACGAACCGGGCGGCCGCAAAACCCATAAGGACCCTGTGCCCCCCATCGGTGGTCTCATTATTTTCCCTAGCTTTATGATTGTGAGCCTTTGTATTGGCGTTGTTCTCGAGAAGATTTGGCCCTTTTTTCTGGGGCTAAGTATTCTCCTGATCGTTGGCGGTTTGGATGATCGTTATCATATTTCGGCGTGGAAGAAATTCTCGGCGCAGATTTTTGTTTCATTCCTTGTCGTCCTGACTGGCGGGGCGCATTTGCACCATTTGGGTGATTTGTTTGGGTTTGGCACATTTTATTTGGGCTTTGCATCAATTATATTCTCTGTCGCGGCGGTGGCGCTTCTGATCAATGCGATTAACCTGATGGATGGTTTGGACGGGCTTGCGGGTGGAAAGAGTCTGGTTGTTCTGTTTTGGATCATTATCGCCTACGCCGGAGCAGGGCATATTGAGCGATTATTGTCGTTATTGCCCCTATTTGGTGCGCTCTTGGGGTTTTTATTTTACAACATGCGCCATCCGCTTCGTGAGAGGGCCAGTGTGTTTCTGGGTGATGCGGGGTCATTATGCCTTGGGCTTTCGCTGGCATGGTTTTGCATTGGATCGGCCACACCTCCTGATCCTGTTTTGGCGCCAATTTCCGTGGCCTGGATACTGGCTTTACCTATAATTGATACCTGCGCGCAATTTTATCGTCGTGTGAAGGAGGGCCGCCATCCGTTCTCCCCGGATCGTGGGCATTTTCATCATCACTTTGTGCATGCAGGGCTTCCAATGGGGCGATCAACGGCGATTATATTGCTGCTTGGCATGGTTTTCGGCACGATCGGGTATTTTGCCATCAAAATCGGTGTGCCGGAATTTATACTAACATTTGTCTGGATCACGCTTCTGTTCTCCCATATGGGCATATCCAGAGACCCGCGGCGCTACACCAATATTGTCGCAAAGGCGCTTCGTAGCGAGGCTTCAGAGGTCAAAGAGACGCCGTAGATGTGCTGTGTGGATAAGCATTTTAACATACCTGAGCCGTATTGATTTTTACACGCGAATGGTCCATACATGTCTAAATCCGAAACATGCTCTATTATCTACTTTAAGGTATTTCCTTGTTCATGCGCATTAACGATCATAAAATGAAATTCTTGCTGTTCACGGCCGTTTTGGTGATCGGAAGCTGCCAGGTTCCATATGAGAATGAAAACGCACAGGTCGTAGCACCAAATAAATCGTCTGAGGAATTGCTCGCCGCACAAGGCTCATGGAATATGGTTGAAGAAAAACGGCCAGCAAACCCCTTGAATGAACATTTAAAAGCCCGTAGCCAGGTTGATTCACACGATAGATCGGCCAAGCGATCCTACACAAAAGAAGCATCGGAAGATGCTCTGAACGAAGAAGTGCATTTCCGTGTTATTAAGTTGGAGCATGAAGTTGCAGATCTAAGAAGTGACTTCAAAAAGCTTCTACCACCCTTATCCAGGCTGATCACATCAGACCGAGAATTATCAATCGCTATAGATGAAATCCAGAAAGAGGATATTCAAAGAGATAAGCCCAAGACGGCCCCAAAGGCTCGTGCAGATCATGATATGGCAGAAAAGCCGAAGGATGTTGTCGCGAAATATGCGCAGCCAAAATCTGAGTCCGTGAAACAAGCAGAAAAGCCCAAAATGGTGAAGCCCGTTCTTCAGGGCGGTCCAAACGCTGTCGTTGCTGTTCGTCGTGGCGAACATCCCGGCAAAACACGCCTTGTGATGGATATTAAGCAAAAGGCACAGGTTAAATATGACCTGGATAATAATGAAAAGGTTCTTTTGGTTGAAATGCCAGGCGTGGGCTGGGATGCAAAAACCGAATCCGTATTCAAGGATCATCCGTTAATCAAAAGCTACGCCGCGCAGGGGTCATCATCTGCCGGAACGACCGTTGCGATTGAGCTGAAAAAGCCAGCAAAAGTCTTGTTGTCAACAGTTCTGGGTCCGAATTCGACAAACCCCAATCATCGCTACGTGCTTGATATTGCACCGCTATAACGTCCAGCCTAAATTCTCGTTCTTATCTCGATCCATGTTGGATGAACCCATCTTTTCTTTAGAAAGAATTTCGAAGGGTTTTCTATAGGTCCCCCGTACTAATGGTATCTCAATCAAACAAAAGGACGAGAACAATGAAAAAACTTATGATAATGACAGCAGCCCTTGCGGTTATGGCGGCGCCTTTGGCTTATGCGAACGAAAGCATTGATTTAAATGAAAAGCCGCAGCATAAGGGCGGAGGGAAAATGTTTAAAAAAGCCGATGAAAATGGTGATGGAGTAGTTTCAAAAAAAGAATTCTTAGCCTCTGTTGAAAGCCGTTTTGATAAGATTGATGCCGATAAAAACGGCGAAATCACACCAGAAGAAGCCCGCGCCCATGCAAAATCGCGCCACGGAGAACGCAAGGAGCGCCGTGAGGAGCGCAAAAACAAAAAGGGCGATGAATAGTGTGAGGCTTTGTTGCTGAATAAGGCAGTATGGAGCCCTCTAGGTTTGCATTTCAAAATCTGGTAAATGTCCATGTTATGGTGCAAGACATCGATAAAACCGACGAGAACCTGATGGAGCTGATTGTTCAAGGCGACCATCAGGCTTTCTCCACACTGGTCCATCGTCACACGGATAAATTTTTCGGTGTGGCGTTTCGCCTATGTGGGCATGTTCAGGATGCAGAGGACGTGGTTCAGGATGCGTTTATAAAACTCTGGCACAAGCCGGAATCATGGGATAAATCGCGAGGGGCGAAGTTTACAACTTGGTTTTATCGCGTGGTGAGCAATATGGCGCTCGATTACATCCGGCGGCGTAAACCTGCGGCTGGTGGTGATGCACTTGATGCAGTTCTGGATGGTCAGGAATCCCAGGAACAGAGCCTTGGGCGGGTGCAAGAGGAAGAGATGATTGAACGCGCAATCGAAACGTTGCCTGATCGACAAAAACTTGCGCTCACGCTCTGTTTTTACGAAGGCTTGAGCAACAAAGACGCGGCTGAGGTAATGAATGTGAAGGTTAAGGCGCTGGAATCGTTGTTAATGCGCGCAAAGTCTGGATTGCGGGATGAATTGTCCCGTCATGGTATGTTGGACAACAGGGGGAATGCGAAAGGACTAAAGGATTATGGATGACGAACTCGATCAACTTTTAAACAAACGTATGAAGTCGCCAAAACCGCGCGCTGATCTCGCCAACCAGATTGTTCAACGTGCGCTGGAGGGCGAGGCGAAAAGCGCAGGAACAATCGGCTGGCTCAATCAGCTTGCAAGCGCGTTTCGCCAAACATTCATTATTCCACAGCCCGGCATTGCATTTGCTGTTATTCTCTTAATTGGGGTATGGGCCGGAATGAATTTGGACCTTGATACCCTATTCAGCGCCTATACAGCCGAAGATCTGGCCTATACATTTATAGTCGACGAAGGATTAAACAAAGGGGAATGGTTATGAGGAACCCGAAAGTCATTAAATTTATGGTGACAATGTCTGTGCTGCTGAATGTGTTATTGCTGGGCACTTTGGGTGGCATGGCTTATAAAAAATACGCAGATCATCAAGAGCGCCGTGAGCTCAAGGAATCACTCACCCCCGAAGCGCGGCACCTAATGGCCCGAACAATGCAGCAGAATCGCTCTGAAATTCGCGCCATCATGCAGGAATCAAAACGGCTTCAGGAGGATCTCGTGGAGGTGATGAGCGCAGAAGAATTTGATGAGGCCGCGTTTGATAAGGCCATTGAAAAACTCAAGGATGCACAGGAACGCGTCGCTGGCGTAAAGATTGAAGCCACACGGAAATTAGCGCAGGAATTATCGGCTGAGGAGCGCAAACGCCTCTCAAAACGTTTATCCAATATCTTTGAAGAGCGCAGAAGCTCTGGCTATAAGGGACCGCATCAGAGGCCAAATCGGTTTTCTGGAGATAAAGAGTCCAAACCAGATTAATCGAGATAAACCGGATCATCACCCTGCGTCCAGACCTTGAATTTCGGCATAATCGCTTTGAAGGTATCGCAGCCTTTGAATTCCTCTAACCATTTTTGCAGCTTGGTGTTTGGTTCTTTCATGAACACATCCATATCGGCATGGGCAAATTGCCGGATAAACGGGAAAATCGCGTAATCGGCCAGTGTCGGCGTGTTCGAAACCAAATATCCATGGCGTTCCAGATGTACATTAAGGTTCGCCAGAACCGCTAGCCCATCATCCTTTGCGCCGGTGCAATCCTCATCCGGGTAGCGGTTTGGGTATTTATAACGATCGAGTGCTCTCTTAAAGGGGCCATCATTACGCGCGATTAGAGCGTTGGTCGCTTCCTGATCACCTCCGAGCCAATCATCAGGATCATTTTGTGCTAAGGCCCAGTGTATGATCTCCATGCTTTCCTCAATAACAGTGTCATCGCTTGTCAGTAGAACCGGTACAGTGCCCTTGGGGGAGATATCCAGAAGGGTTTGTGGTTTGTCGCGCAGGACAATCTCGCGCAGTTCAACCTTAATGCTGGCCGTATACAGCGCCATTCTGGCACGCATCGCATAAGGGCAGCGGCGAAAGGAATACAGAATATGGGGTTTATTATCCACCATACCGATCGGCATAGTGCTTTTGACGATCACGCAGGGCCTTCAGACGCGCTTCATCATGTGTACCGTGGCAGTGATGGCAAGAAATACCCTTTTCGTATTCAGCGCGCCGGATGTCTTCTGCGGACAGTGGCTCGCGGCAGGCATGACAGATTTTCCATGACCCCTCCTTAAGCCCATGGCCAACGGAAACGCGTTGATCAAATACGAAGCACTCACCGTCCCACTTGCTCTGCTCGGCCGGGACATCCTCAAGATATTTCAAAATCCCGCCCTTCAGGTGATAAACATCCTCAAACCCATGGGCAAGCATATAGGCGCTGGCCTTTTCGCAGCGGATACCGCCGGTGCAAAACATCGCGACTTTTTTATGCTTGGCCGGGTCCAGATGTTTCTCAACCCAATCCGGGAACTCGGTAAATACCTGCATGTTCGGGTCAATTGCGCCCTGAAAAACGCCAACGCGGGTTTCGTATTCATTGCGCGCGTCAATCAGTGTCACCTTAGGGTCGTTGATCAAATCATTCCAATCCGTTGGTTCAACATACTGCCCCACATGTTTATTAGGATCTGCTTCGGGCTTTCGCAGTGTGATCAGCTCCTTCTTCGGACGAACCTTGAACCGGTTAAACGGCTGCTCGGAGGCATGGGAATATTTAAATTCGCAGGCCTTTGTCTCTCCCCGTACATGCAGGATATCATCCAGAAACGCCGCCATGCGCTCCATCTCATTGGGGTGCGCTGCAATCGTGCCATTGATCCCCTCCGGTGCCAGCAACAACGTGCCGCATATGCTGGGCACATGCCTGTCCGCAAAATCATAAATTTCCGCGCGCAGAGCTGAAATATCATCAATGGGCGTGAATTTATAAAGCGCCGCGATTTTGAATTCTGTGTTGGTCATGCGGGCTTTATACCGATTTAAGTGGCATTTTGCAATTCTTTGATTGCGGCCTTCATTGTATCACCAAGCAGCATATAATCCGATCGCTTCGCGGTGTTTTTGCGCCAGACAAGACCAATGTGACGTTTTGGTTGGGGGGATTTAAAGGAAATAAGGTCAATTCCATCAGGCAATGATCCGCTGTGGCATGCCATTTCTGGTAATAACGTCACCCCAAACCCATGCTGGACCATTTGTATTAATGTAGGCAGAGACGTGGCACTAAATGTTTTGCGCTGGGATGGGGAGGCAATCTTGCACGCGCTCAAGGCGTGGTCGCGCAGGCAATGCCCATCCTCAAGCAATAATACGGTTTGTGATTCCAGATCTTTAAGCGACATGGGATTAGGAGGTTTAATTTTTGTATCGCATGGGCAGGCAAGCATGAAGGCTTCCTCAAACAATGGGAATTGCTGCATGCCCGGCGTATCATAGGGAAAGGCCATCAGAACAACGTCAAGCCGCCCTGTGCGTAAGCTCTCGATCAGTCTGCTGCTCAAATCCTCGTAAAGCTGAAGCTCTAGGCGTGAAAAATCTTTTTGAAGTGTCGGTAAAATCCGCGGCAGGAAATAAGGCGCGATTGTTGGGATGACCCCAAGGCTGAGAACGCCACTAAGGGGATCTTCGCTATGGTGAGCAAGGGCCATAATATCCTGAACATGGCCCATAACCTGTTCGGCCTTTGCCGCGATGTTTTGGCCAAATGTTGTGAGATGCGTCTGCCGCCCACGCCTCTCCACGACTTTCTGCCCCAATGTAGCCTCCAAATCCTTAATGCCTAGGCTGAGTGTGGATTGCGTAACGAAACATAAATGCGCGGCTTTACTAAAGTTTCCGGTATGCTCCAGCGCAAGAAGATAGCGCAATTGCTGAAGGCTTGGAGTGGTTTTATTCATTTGATTTTCCAATTTTTAAATTATTTTTATATTGGTTTTTTCAATCAAAAACAAATGAAATTCTCATTAGACTCTGCGGCAACATTTTGCCATACCTTTTGTATGATTTAATTT
>CAYGQP010000058.1:0-8551 GCA_964352115.1 uncultured Micavibrio sp.
GGCTAGCCGGGTGTAGGCAGCGATCAGGTCATCAGCCTCGAAGCCTTCAAGTTCAATGGCAGGGATATCAAAGGCCTCGGTTGCTTGTTTGACGAGGGGGAATTGCGGAATAAGGTCTTCCGGCGTTTCGTCACGATTCGCCTTGTACTCAGGATAGATTTCGTTGCGAAAGGTTTCGCGTCCAGCATCAAAGATCACAGCCAGATAGGGGGCATGATAATCATTCAGCATTTTCATCAACATATTCGTGAAGCCAAAAACTGCGCCAACAGGCGTGCCCTCGGGATTGGTCATGGGCTGGCCCCGTCCATAGGCCATGGCGTAATAAGCGCGGAAAATAAAGCCTGATCCGTCAACGAGGTAGAGTTCGTCTTCGTCAGTGTTTTGATTGGTCTGTGTCATATTTAACGCTGCGTTTTGAGTCATGAAAACAAAGTGCAAGATTGTTTATGTAGAGTCCAGTAGCAAAAGAAAAAACCCCTTTCGCAAATAGCAGGGGTGCGGTGCGAAAGGGGGTAGAGTTTAGGTGAAACCGGCCTCTGAGATTGGGTTAGAATCCAGAGACCTTTGCGGGTTTCAAGGGGAAAAGGGATGCGTTTGCCAGTTCCGGATTGTTCACAAGCGTGAGCAAGCGGTCCAGAAATCTGGGTTGAACATGAAATTCGACACCGTATTTACGGCTTACGAAATCTAAAATATCTTGTGAAGGCTTTGTTCCCCATCCACGCGTTAGTTCCTCCCCGAAGGCGTTAAAGTTCGTACTTTCGCCTTTTTTATATTTCTTTTTGAAATGCTCAAAGTTGTGCGGTTCAACCGCCACCAAGGCATAAAAATCCTTATTATTGATTTTTCCCTGACACAGGGAAATTACGCAGAAACCACAGCGCGCATGCGCAAATCGTCCGATACCGATCGTCATTTTGTTCACCCTTCTATTACAGTACTTTTTTATTCGCCGCTTATGGCTTATTCCATTGCATCCATGTCCTTAGATGCAAGGCTGCCTTTGTTTATACGGCGTTTAAACTCTATTGCTTATAATTTAATTGTACCAAATCTTGGGAAGCTGAGTCAAAAATTTGAGATAAATTTTATTCAAATGCAATGTTATTTTACATAATAAATTCAATAAGATATGAATTTTCAGCAGCTTATGTTTTTGAAGTGAACAGCGCATATAATGCCACGGCGGCGGCATTGGAAACGTTAAGGGAGGGAATCGCGCCCTCCATTGGTAATCTGAGTAGCTCATCACAATGTGTTTTAATCAGCTGGCGGATGCCCGGACCCTCAGCGCCCAGAACAAGCGCAATTTTTTCAGGCGGATTATTGGCCACAAGCTGATCAATCGTTTGTTTGCCGCGTTCGTCGAGGCCATAGGCAAAAAAGCCATTTTCTTTCAGTGTTTCAACAGAGCGGGACAAATTGGTTTCATGAACAACAGGAACGTGTTCCACGGCGCCGCTGGCGGATTTTGCGAGAACACCTGTTAAATCCGGCGCATGCTTTGTTTGTACGACGATGCCAGTGGCCTGAAATGCGCAAGCGCTTCGGATAATTGCGCCAACGTTATGCGGGTCCGTAATTTGATCGAGTACGAGGATCACGGATTTTTTTTGATGCTCTGCCTTGATGATTAAATCTTGTAAAAAGATTTCGGGCAAAGGTGCTGCGGAAATTGCGATGCCCTGATGGACCGCGCCTTGGGGGAGGAGTTTATCAAGCTGGCTTTTTTCTATTATTAACGGGTCAGGGCGCTGGAGCCCTTTTTTTTGGGCTTCGTGAAGCACGCTATCGAAGCTGTTTTGGGATTGCTTTGTAAGATATAGAGCCCTGATCTCACGCTCAGGGTTTAGCCAAGCTTCACGGACGGTATGAAAGCCAAACAGATTGGCTTTTGATTTAGTCTGTGATGATTTTGGCTTCTTTTTTTGCATGGTGCATCAATAATTGGGGCCATAAAAAGGCGGTGTCCAGGCCTTTAGGCCTAATGGAGATGCCTTAAAGACTGACGTCATATAAAAGAAGTCGTACGTTCAAATCAAGTATTTCTTTATATATCAATGGAAAAACATAG
Organism: uncultured Micavibrio sp.; assembly: GCA_964352115.1. Taxonomy (GTDB): domain Bacteria; phylum Pseudomonadota; class Alphaproteobacteria; order Micavibrionales; family Micavibrionaceae; genus CAYGQP01. The sequence goes on from CAYGQP010000058.1 coordinate 2,078, forward strand.
TCTTTTGAATGAGTCAAAGCAAAGACTGCATGCTATTCAAAGGATGATATGATGTGCTCGGCCAGGACTGCTCCTGCGGGGGAAAGATTATCTTTTTTCATCAGTGCGACTTCAGAGTCGGCGAGTTTAGGTAATTTGATTTGGCTTTTTAGCAATGTAAGGCCATCCGGCACCATATTTGCGGGCAAGACGGTTACGCCAAGGCCGCCTTTGACAGCGGCAATCGTACCGGCGAGGCTGGGGCTGCTGTAGGCAATCTGCCAGGGCTTACGCACGCGGTCCAAAGCGGCGATAGCGCGCTCACGGTAGATACATGGCTGCGGCGATAACACAAGCGGAATGGGTGTTTTAAGTTGATAATGCTCTGCGGCCGCCCAGACTAAAGGTTCGCGCCAGACTTTGGTTCCGCCCTTTACACGTTCCGGGTCACGTTTTAATAGTGCGATATCCAGGTGACCTTTTTGAAATTCCTGCAGAAGATTTAGGGTTAAGTCACAGACGACATGCAGCTGCACATGTGGGTGGTGTTTCGCATAGCTCGCAAGAATATCGGGGAGGTAATGCGTTGCAAAATCTTCAGGCACGCCGAATGTAATCTCGCCGCGCACTTCAGGTTCGGTCAGGCGGCTGAAGGCTTCCCACTGCAATTCGATCATGCGGCGGGCGTAGCCTAAGAAAATCTCGCCTTGTTCCGTAAGTGCGACATCGCGGCTTGTGCGCTTAAATAGTGGAGCCTTTAAGCTCTCCTCAAGTTTTTTGATCTGAAGGCTAACCGCAGACTGGCTTCGGCCAACAATGTCGCCTGCACGGCTAAAACTAGATGTTTCAGCCACAGCGATGAATGTTTTTAAGGTCATGGTATCAATGCAAAATGGCATGCCTAATCCTATGAAAATACCTCATTGATCATAAGCGCATGATAGTTTTTATCAATGGGTGTTTTAGGATTAATGTTGCTTCTGCCATGAAAGATTCCGCGCTAGGATAAACTTTTCGCCCGTTTGCGGTTCAATGCATGCCAGCGTCACCCAGCCATTGCTGAATAGTTTTTGCAGAATATCCTGTGTCCCGATAATTTTATTAATCATCGTGCGCGGTGCATATACAATGGTCATTAGTCGCAGAGGTTTGTGATACGCCTCTTTGTCGGATTTATTCACCGATTGTAAAGGCAGTCCATGCATGAGGTCGCTGGCATTGCCCTGCATAATGCCGGTTTTTCCGGTGATGTTTTTGGATATTTTACTGCCGCCGCCATATGCGACGTTATCATAGCTTGAGAAGAAATACTGGCTGTTGATCCACTGCGCAACCACCATTGGCGCGGTCAGGATAACGGTCAGCGCAGTGGCATCTTCGTCCTTGGTGTAATCATACGAATGAAGAAAACTACGCCCTTCCAGATTGAGATCTTTGGTCAGGTTGCGCGGTCCAACAATGAAGGCAGCGTTGCGCGCAAGTCCCCATTCCGGCCTTACTTGCGCCCAGTCCTGTGCCCGCAGAGCAGTGTGTTTGGCGGATTTTGCGTTGCTGATTTTTTTGCCCATTTCACCTGCCCGCCAGCGGCTGTTTTCTTCGCAGGCTTTTGTCAAATCTAATCGCAGTGATTTGATCTGCTCCGCGTATTGTGCAGACACCTGCGTTTGATAAAGCGCGACTTCATCCGTGGTTGTGTTGTGTTGCGCGGCCATGAAATGTGTGTCCTTTGGAATTACAATTCCCTTTTTTGCGACGGCTGCGCGCACGTGATCATTGTTCAGGATCGCGGCTAGAATTTTGGCATTCGGCGCTCCATGATGACCGCCACACGCTCCACAATCCAGCGCGGTGGCGTAGGCATTGTTCTGTGTTTCGCCGCCGTGACCGCAAAATATAACAAGCGGTGCAAAGTTCTCTGTTAGTCCCATCATCCGCAGCGCTCCGGCTGCAAAGTTTATTTGTTCCTCCAGTGGGATAGGAGACAGATCAGGCTGCATCTCATATTGTGCTTTTAGCCCATCGTTCAGGTTGCCATGGGTGCCCGGTAAAAAGCTACGTAGCCCCATCCATAATCCACTGAACGGCCCAAGCGCCTCAACGAGTGTGAATGGGGTTGTGAATGTGTATTTCAGCGATTGATATATGCTCTTTATCCCTAGGCGTTTTTTATGCGATTTATGGCAAGCGTCCGCGTTGCATGTTGGGGTTTCTGTGATGGTATGCACGGGCTTTAATAGCACAGGACATGAGGCGTGACTTTCCCCTGTGATGGCATTTTGAATGGTCACTGGTACACCAAAAAACCCTGCAAATCCAAGCGTTTCGTATGATCCCTGGGCCTCCAGAGCGCGGCGAAATGGCTCTGAGCGTACATCAATACAAAACACAAGCTGTGCCTCTGGCCTTGCTTTCTTAGCCTTGTCTTGGGGATTTATCGCGTTAAGCAGATTACGTCTATAAACGTGCTCGTTTTCATTTATGGTTTGAAGATCTGTATCGACATTTGCATTGTCTAAAGCATTTTTATGCCAGTCCAAAAGCGCTTTGGCTTCTGGCCAGATCATGCAGGTTAGCACAAGCCGCAACGCTAAATATTCGTCCTGTGTTACAGGATGCGGATGATTAGAATCTTGGGCGTCTGCCCATTCCGTGCGGTATTTGATATAGGCTGCCCAGCCCGGAAGCGTTGATAGCATTAGGGTTAAAAACGTTTCTTGCTGCTCACCATAGATATCAAGAAATAAAAGGCATTCTGCAATTACGCCTTTTGGATCTTTGGGAAGGTTTTCCAGAAAAACTTGAGTTTTCTTATCTTTTGGGCTGATATGCTTATCAAAAGCCAGTAGAGACGTGACACTGAAGTACAGACCCTTATGCCTTAAGGGCATGCGGATTGTGGATTGCCCGTCATCAAAAAATGCTTGTAGCCATTTGATGCTGTGGCGGTTGACCTCCTGCATGGCTTCAGGCAAATTTTCCACCTGAAAATAAGCTTGGCCCTCGCGCAAAGCGTCCTCAAAGCTTAGGTCCTCAAACCCGGCCAGAGGATTTACCGCAATCAGGTTTTTAAGCGGCCATGTTGGAGCAATCTTATTCCAGCTTTGATGAATAAGCGTCTCAATTTTTGTTTGATGAGTAACGTCTGCTGGTGGTTCCATTTTCGTATCTTTTATGATGGCTGCGGATTTCATATTCTCATCTCCTGATTAATATTGATAATGATTGCGATGGGCCGTGACGGTTTTTGGATGTGGCTGGCTGGCATTCAGCATTGCCACATAAATGCTCAGCATCCAGGCCGGAAGACTGTTGGTGTGCTCTGGATTACGGGCAAAAAGCATGAACAGCCAAGTGAAGAGCAGGCCTGCAAAGCCCATGATGTAGAATCCGTTCAATGCCTGCGGTTGCATTAAATTTATCGGCGCGAGCACAGCTTCAAAGGTATGAACGCTAAATCCGTAGAGTGCTCCCGCGCCAGTGGTTGCGATGGTCGCTAGAGGCAAGGCTTTGAAAGCAGATGTTTTTAAAATCGGCATAGCCAGTTGTGTTCCTGCGATAAAGCTCAGGCCGATGAGAAACAGGGTAGTGTCATTGGCCATGATGTCTAAATGAGCTGACCATGTGAAGGCATATGCTCCGACAAGCCCACAGAGCATTGACAGGGTGAATACGCGCATGGACGGTGGGTAGCCCAGATCAAGGCGTTTTTCTTGAGCAACAGCGCCTGAGGCCAGAAAGAGATAGGCTTTGAACATGCCGTGCCAGCACAAATGCGCGAACGCCGCAGGGAATAGCCCCAAACCGCATTGTGCGATCATGAATCCCATTTGTCCCATGGTGGAGCAGGCCAGCATACGTTTGATATCACTTTGCATCAGTTTCCAGAGCGTGCCGATTATGGCCGTTACAAGACCGATTACAAAAAGCGCGGTCAATAAGTTGGGCGCTTGCATAAACAAGGGCGCGAAGCGTACAAGCAAAAAACCCCCGCCATTCACAAGTCCAGCATGCATAACGGCCGAAGTTGGTGTGGGGGAATTGAGTGAGCTTATGAGCCAGCGGTGAAAGGGCCATAGGCCGCATTGAGTCATTGCGCCGATGCTGATCAGACATAATGCGCTAATTAGTATGGCCGGGTTATATTGATTGGTAATGAGCGCTTGTATTGATGTTTCGCCTGTTTGCGAATAGAGCAATGCAAATCCCAAAGTCATAGCGGCAAAGCCAAGAGTAAAGTGTTTTAAAGCCAGCCAGCCGGATTCAAGCGCTGCGCGCCACTGAGTTTTATGGATCATGAGCCTGACAAGCAGAAGGTTTGAGGCCGCCCACAGCCCCAGAAAAGCTGCGATATGATCCGCCGATACCAGCATAAAAAGAGCTGCGATCATCAATCCCAAGGTTGTAAAGAATTTCCCAAAAGCATGGTCGCCTTTTAAGTAGCGCCATGAAAATGCAGCGACGCATATACCGATAAACCCGATTAATCCGATCATGATCGCGGATAATGCATCAAAATGAAAAATCTTTAGTTCCATGTATTTGTTCCTTTTTGACTCTAATTTCACCTCTATGACACCAATCATAAAACATTGAGTATCAATAAGAGAAACGATTAGTTTTAATTATATCTATGAGGTTTTTAAATGAATTAGTTTTGGTTAGAGTATTTCGATCATTTTTTCAAAAAGTTATTGACTTTAGATTGCCGCTCTTTAGCTTCAGACTCACTTTTAAAAAAGATTTGTTTGTTCAAAAGCTCAGATGGCGTATTCGCAGTTAAGCTTAAGGGTCATCAACAGAAGTGAAATCAAGCAAGCCATAGTCATATGAACTCGTTATTTAAGGGGAATACACGATGAGAAAATCATTATTATCACTTCTATTATGTTTAGGACTGACATTGTCAGCCGCCGCACAAGCCGGAGAACAAATCCAGATTGTAGGTTCTTCGACTGTTTATCCATTCGTTACCGTTGCCGCTGAGGAATTTGGGAATACAACAGAATTCAAAACCCCAATTGTTGAATCGACCGGAACGGGCGGTGGTTTTAAGCTTTTTTGTGCGGGTGTTGATGTAGATACGCCGGATATGTCGAATGCTTCACGCGCGATTAAGGACAGCGAGCGAGAACTTTGTGCTAAAAACGGCGTGAAAGACATTACCGAAATCAAACTTGGATTTGATGGGATTGTATTCGCAAATTCCAAGAATGCGGAGCGCTATAATCTTACTAAAGAACAAATCTTTTTAGCGCTTGCAAAACAGGTTCCCGCAGATGGTCAATTGATTGATAATCCCTTCGCCAAGTGGAGCGAAGTTGATTCGTCACTGCCTGATGTAAAGATTGAAGTCTACGGACCGCCAACAACCTCGGGAACGCGGGATGCATTCGCAGAGCTTGTGATGGAAGCTGCGTGTAAGGATTTGCCAGAATTTCTGGCCGCCTATCCTGACAAGGACGTGCGCGCTAAAACCTGTCATCTTCTGCGCGAGGATGGTCACTACATTGAAGCGGGCGAGAATGATAATTTAATTGTACAAAAGCTTAAAAGTAACCCAAGTGCTTTGGGAATTTTTGGCTATAGTTTCCTCGATCAAAATTCAGGCACAATGCAGGGCAGCTTAATCGGCGATACAGAGCCTACATTTGAGAATATTGCCTTTGGTAATTATGGTGTCTCACGATCTTTATATGTGTATGTCAAAAACGCACATGTTGGAAAGACGGCTGGTTTGCATGAATTTGCGACGGAGCTGGTCAGCAATGAAGCTGCTGGTGAGTTTGGGTATTTAACCGAAAAAGGCTTGATTCCCTTACCGGCTGAAGATTTGTCTGAAGTGCAAGCGCGTGTTCGTGCGATGTCTCAAGGTGCGAATAAAAGCAATTAGAAGCATGTATATGCGCAAAGGCTCTATTCGATTGCGAGAAGGGATGCCGGGCATTTTTGATGGCAAAATTTGAAACTCTAATCAGATCCAGTCTCCTGTTTTGCACCATGCTTTCTGTTTTGGTGACTGGACTGATTGTTTTTTCTGTTTTTTCAGAAACAATGCGTTTTTTCTCGAGCGTATCTTTAGCCGATTTCTTTTTTGGTACACACTGGAGCCCCCAGACTGCCCTTCGCGCCGACCAGGCGGGAAGTTCCGGCGCGTTTGGCGCTGTTCCGGTTTTTCTGGGTACGTTTTTGGTTACTCTGATTGCGATGCTGGTTGCTGCACCTCTGGGTCTTTATGCGGCAATTTACCTGTCTGTTTATGCAAGCCCGACCTTTCGTGACTGGGCCAAGCCACTTTTAGAAATTCTGGCGGGTGTTCCTTCGGTCGTTTACGGCTATTTTGCTGTCATCACCATGGCGCCATTCTTACGCTCGATTGGAGATTTTTTTGGTCTCTCTATTGCTTCTGAGAGCGCGCTTACTGCGGGCACTGTAATGGGGATTATGATTACACCTTATGTGATGTCTCTATCGGAAGATGTGATCAGTGCCGTACCG
>CAYGQP010000059.1:0-8538 GCA_964352115.1 uncultured Micavibrio sp.
ACCCCCGGGAGTTTCAAGAGCCCCATCTGAAAGATGAGTGACAATGGAATGTCATCGCGCTTACTGGCTCTGCGCACAAGCTCAACCGTGTCAAAGAGGTAAATAATCGCAAAGAGCCCCAGCAAAAGCAGGAGCATATTTACAAGATATGCCCCAGCAAGATATCGGCCGAGAGTTTTGGGCACGGTCATGATTGAGGCCCTCGTGATGGATAAAACATACTGCGCCGGATTTTTTCGCCATAGCCGCTCAATAAGAAAAAGCTGCAAACAAGTGGCACAATTAAAACAACATACATCAATAAAAGACCGAAATCGCTGTGCCTGGTAAGATTAAAGCTCACGATAAACAAACCCTGTATCACTATAGTGGCCAGAATTGCCGCAATGATCCGTTTATTCTGACCACGCCGATCAAGTGGGCCAAGCAAAAGCGCCGCACTCGCCATCATCACATAGGCGAAGGCCAGAATTGGGCTGGCAAATCTACGATGAATCTCAAGACGGAAATCTCTCAGGCTTTCTACGTCACGTTTATTGCTCATGTCCGGCTTTAGAAGTTCATTGATCGTTCGTTCATCTGGCTCCTGCCATCTTTGGCGCACGGGGGCGCTGTCTGGCAAATCAATAGTGTAGCGCTCAAAATTCAAACGGTTGAGGGCATCCGATTCCTGATCAATTTCCTGCCGCGAGCCATCAAAAACCAGCACCTGAGGCGTTTCAGCCTGCGCGATAAGAATGCCGCGTTTTGCCATGATGGTCACAGGGTTTTTGTTGGTATCGCGCGTATCATGGATGAGCAAACCTCTGAGTTCACCATCGTCTTCACGTTTACGAATGTAGATCGTCAGGCCATTTCCCGCCTGATTAAAGACGCCTTCACGAAACAAATAATTTGAAAATTGCGCCTTAATCACCTGACGCATTTGCTGCATATTATTCAGTGATTTCGGGGCAACCCACATCGTCACGCCCCACAACAAAACCGTCATGATTAAGGCCAGCGCAATCGCAGGTCTTGCCAAGACCATCGGCGAATACCCGGCGGCGCGGATAACAACCAGTTCAGAATCCATCGTCATGCGGTTGAAATTGAAAATTGTTGCTGCCATCAACGCAATTGGAATGATGATTTCAAAAAAACGCGGCAGCGCCAAAATCGTCAAAATCCAGAACGACATACTTGAGGCCCCGGAATCGATCACCAGCTCCAAAAATCGTAAGGATTGCGTGAGCAAAATGACAACGGCCAGCGTACACGAGATAAACATCATCGCGATCGCCAAATTCCGGAACACGTACCAATCAAAAGTTTTCATGAACTATCTACTAAACGTCAACAATAGGTCCTAGCCAAGACCCCATAAGAGCTTTATATAAGATTAAACACAAACGCAAATCACGAATCAGAATAAAAAAATAATTATGACTTTAGACATTTCATTTAAAAAAGAGCCTGACACTGAAAGCCACACTGCCATTGGAATGGTGTTCGAAGACAAACAACTTGGTGATGCGCTTAAAAAACTCGATCAGGATATTAACGGATTTATCGCCCACGCGGTTGAAAATAGCGAGAACTTTAAAGGGAAACCCGGACAGGTAAAGATGCTATCCCTGCCTAAAGATGCGGCGTATCAGCAAATCCTTCTTGTCGGCATGGGTAAACTTGATGAGCTTGACGCCCATAAGGTTGAAACGGCGGGCGGCAAGGCCTGCCCATCAATCAAAGGCATGGCCGCCGCGCATGTAACCGTTTTGAGCGAAGGAAAGTGGACTGCTCAATTCGTACACGGTGTCCAACTGCGTGCATATCATTTCGAAAAATACAAAAGCAAAAACGAAGATGAGCCCAAGATTACGCTAGAGAAAATTGATGTTGTTGGCGACGACCACGATGAGGCGGAAAAAGCCTTTGAAGTAATGAACCATATTTCGCAAGGCATCTTTTTGGCTCGTGATTTGGTCAATGAGCCGCCAAACCATCTCTACCCAGAAGCCTATGTTCAGATTATTAAGGATGAGCTTAAGCCTCTGGGTGTAGAGATAGAGGTTCTTGATGAGAAAAAGCTGCAAAAAATGAACGCCGGAGCCATACTTGCTGTGGGGATGGGGTCTATGTACCCGCCGCGCATAGTGATTATGCGCTGGAACGGCAGCGGCAAGGACGGTGACAAACCGCTCGCTCTGGTTGGTAAGGGCGTGACATTTGATACGGGCGGCATTTCCATTAAACCCGGCGCAGGCATGGATGAAATGAAAATGGATATGGGCGGATCAGCAGCCGTTGTTGGCACGATGAAGGCCCTGGCGCTGCGAAAATCAAAAGCCAATGTCGTTGGTATTGTTGGCCTGGCGGAAAATGCTGTCTCTGAGCGATCCTATCGTCCCGGCGATATTATCACATCGTATTCCGGCAAAACGATTGAGGTTTTAAATACCGATGCGGAGGGGCGTCTGGTTCTTGGTGATTGCCTGACCTACGTTCAGGAAAAATACCAACCAGAAGCGATTATTGATTTGGCCACATTGACCGGCGCGATGATGGTGGCACTTGGTCATGAATATTGCGGGACATTTGTAACGCATGATGAATTCTGGACACAGCTTGAACATGCCAGCGCCCAAACAGGAGAGAAGCTCTGGCGCATGCCGCTTGATGAAGCCTGGAAAAAGGACATGGAGAGCAATGTTGCGGATATCCAGAACATGGCAAAATCCGGTCGCTATGCCGGAGCATGTACAGCGGCAGGGTTTCTTCAGCACTTCATCGAAAGCGAAGACACACACTGGGCGCATATGGATATTGCCGGAACGGCATGGAGCAAAAAAGACAAACCCACAGTACCAAAATACGGCAGTGGTTTTGGAGTGCGCGTTTTAAATCAGTTGATTGCTGATTATTACGAATAAACAAAAATACAAATTGAGTATGATCAATTCATGTCAAAGCGACTGAACAAAGCTGCAGATTTTTCCAAGTCCGGCGCAGATACTGGCGCTATTGAGGCCGTTTCGCGGCGCTATGCCGTTGGTGCAACATCGAATGTGATAGAGGCCATGACCAGCGCTGATCCAAACTCAGACCCCGTTGCGCGGCAATATATTCCCATGCTTGATGAGCTAAAAATTCTGCCGCAGGAACGCACAGACCCGATTGGCGATGATGTGCACAGCCCGGTTAAGGGAATCATTCACCGTTACCCGGACCGCGTTTTATTTTCTCCGGTGAATGTATGCGCCGTCTATTGCCGGTATTGCTTCCGACGTGAAAAGGTTGGCCCCGGCGCGGATGTTTTGAATGTTCGGGAGAGAGACGCTGCACTGGATTATATCCGCAGCAATAGCGACATCTGGGAAGTTATTCTCACCGGCGGTGACCCGCTTGTTTTAGCGCCCCGCCATCTGCGTGACATTATCACCGCGTTGAATGACATTGATCATATTCAGGTGATTCGTATTCATTCCCGCGTCCCCATTGCCGATCCTGAGCGAGTGACCTATAAAACTTGCTCGGCTTTACAAAGTGAGAAGGCGCTGTATATCGCGCTGCATATTAACCATGCGCAGGAAATCACTCCCGCCGCGCGGATGGCGGTCAAGTCCCTGCATGAGTCCGGGGCCGTTCTGGTGTCTCAGTCTGTTTTGCTCAAAGGGGTAAATGATGATGCCGAAGTCTTGGAAAATTTATTCAAAGCACTGGTTGCCATGCGCGTGAAGCCTTATTATCTGCATCATCCCGACATGGCCCCCGGCACATCGCATTTCCGCCTTTCGATTGAGCGAGGGCAAGCACTGGTTAAGGACATTCAGGGCCGTATTTCTGGATTGTGCCAGCCGCATTATGTTTTGGATATCCCCGGCGGACATGGCAAAGCCCCGATTGGACCTGATTATATCAAGACCATTGATGAGCGCGGCTATGAGATCGAGAATTATGAGGGATTCACATATCATTACCCGAAAGAGGGCTTTATACGATGAGCGAAGTCCGGTTTTATCATCTGGAACGTCAAAGCCTGGAGCAAGCCTTACCGGCGCTGGTCAGTAAGGCCTATGGCACCGGGCACCGCATTGTCATTAAAGCCCCTGATGAAAAACAGGTTCAGCGGCTGAACGAAATTCTGTGGACGTATCACCCGCACAGCTTTTTACCACATGGATCAAAGAAAGACGGCTTCGCGGAAGACCAACCCATTTGGCTAACGCATGAAAATGACAACCCAGCGGGGGCAGACGTGCTCATACTCACCCATGGCGCAGAATCCGAAGATTTAAGTGCGTTCTCGCTTGTCTGTGAAATGTTTGATGGGCAAAACCCCGAGGCTCTTAAGGCTGCTCGCACGCGTTGGAAAGCATACAAGGAACAAGACCTTAATCTCACGTATTGGCAGCAGACCGATACGGGCTGGGAGAAAAAGGACACGTAGACTTTCTGAGATACTTTATTGGCCCGCAGCTGGCTCTTCTTGATCTTCTACAGCAGGCTCTTCTTCAACTTCAATCTCAGAGGCTTCTGGCTCAGGGGGTGACAATTCCGTCTTTTCAGCGGCAATTTCTGTTGCTGATGGCATTGGGAGCGGATTATCCCCCAGCGTTCTCAGCCATGCAATAATATCAGCGCGATCTTGAGGTTTTTTTAGGCCGAGGAAATTCATCTTCGTGCCGGGCACATATTTCTTGGGCTTCCACAAGAACTTGTTCATTTCAAGATAGCCCCAAGAGCCACCGAAATTCGCAAGCGCATCAGAATAGGCGAATCCTGCGTGACCACCTTTTGATAAACCCATCGTATTCCAGAGATTCGGGCCCACACGGTGAGGCCCACCCTTGTCGAATGAATGACAGGCCGCGCAGGCCTTGGACAGTTTTTCGCCCTTTGTGATATCCGCTGTCGCGATCAAGTGCATGATGGGTTCCGGCAATTCCACCTTAGCCGCGCCGCCGGACTCAACTGGGCCACCTTCAACCGGGACCGCGTCTTCGTCCAGTTTATGCGGATGCACAACCTTGTGGGCGACAAAGCCCGAGAGCATCGCGATAATACCAGCGACCAAAATAGCGGCAAATACTTTGTTTAATTCAAAACTAGACATATTGGATTTCGGATTTTCTTCTTGCGCTTGTTAACTTTAAAAAATATACCCTACTCGTAATGTAGAGCTTCTTCAATAGTTTGCATAGAGACCTTTAACGCAAAAGTGTATTTTTATGACCAAAAAAAATAAAACCATAGCATTTCAGGGCGCATTAGGCGCGTATTCAGACCTTGCATGCCGCACAGTTTTTCCTGAGTATCAAACACTCCCCTGTAACGCGTTTGAAGAAGCGTTTGCAGCGGTGCAAAATAACGACGCCGATTTGGCCATGATCCCGGTCGACAATACCATCGCAGGGCGCGTTGCTGATGTTCATCATCTTATTCCTGACAGCAATTTATTCGTGATCGGAGAACATTTTCAGCCTATACAGCATCATCTTTTGGGGGTTAGAGGCAGTAAGCTGGAAGATCTTGAGCATGTCCATTCGCATGTGCACGCCTTGCCGCAATGTAAAAAGGTGATTAAAAGCCATGGTCTTCAGGCCCATGTTCATGCCGACACCGCAGGCGCGGCCGAAGAGATTTCAAAGCGAAAAGACAAGGCACACGCCGCGATTGCCTCCTCTCTCGCAGCGGAGATTTATGATCTGGAAATCTTGCAGGAAAATATACAGGACGAGCATCACAACACAACCCGTTTTTTGATCCTGTCGCCTGAACCGACGACACCGGCTAGCGGTGATAATTGCCTCATCTCGCTTGTGTTTCAGGTGCGCAATATACCGGCCGCGCTCTACAAGGCTTTGGGCGGGTTTGCTACAAACGGGATCAGCATGGCCAAGCTTGAATCATACGTCGATGAGCAATTTCAGGCTGCTGAGTTTTATTGCGAGGTGGAGGGCCATTCAGATAGTGAACCATTTCAACTTGCACTCGAGGAATTAGGATTCTACGCTAAGGATGTGAAATTTTTGGGCTGTTATGAGGCACATAGCTTTCGCACGACATATAAAAAGCAATAATGACTGGAGATAAACATGCCCACCCATGCCGAACTCGCCTCAAAACTTTTGACGGATGCCGCGGAGTTTTTCCGCAATTTGGGAGACAAAAACGCGGACATAAACGATCAAATGGTTGAAAATGCCACCGTGTTTGTTCAAATGGCCGGTATTCTTGACCAAAGCCCTGATGGCAAAATTGACGATAAAACGCATGGTGAGCTTGCAGGACGTTTATTGAAAGATGCGGCAACATTTTTCCGCACATTGGCAGAACAAAACGAACCAATCAAAGACCAAATGCTACAAAACGCAGATGTATATGACCAAATCGGTGATCTGGTTACCACAGCGCCACTTGGGGTTATGGACTAGCCTGCCCGTTTAAAAACATTGAGGCCAGCAGCGTAAACCCGAACGCGGCAACACCACAGGCCAAGGCCAAAGCCACCAATATTCCCGTTCCGATAGGTTGTTTTGCCGAGCCCTCGTATAACTTCAGCGTCATATCAATTTTTCGGTTGTTCTTTTCATCAAAATATTTCTTTTTGACCTCAACCTTGTGGTAATCACCACTTTCATGAAGGGCCTCGGCCTTCTTCATCGCCTCTTCCATATTTGTTGTTTGATGAATCATCTCCCAATCATTTTGGCCTTCTTTTTTATTGGCCGGATGGTGATATGCGTAGATTGAATATTCAATGGCATCTTCTTTTTCTTTTGCCGCTGCTGGGGTGCCTGTCATGACCGAAAAATCCTTAAAAAATAAATCTGTAATGGAGAGTACTTAGATAAAAATAGTTAACAGAACGTTAACAAGCAGAATGAATATATTAAGTGTCCCAGAATTTTTTAAAAAGGTAAAGAGATCTGCGGTGGTTACCGCATATATTCTTGTGTTTATGACTAAAGATCTGTAGGCTTAAAGAATGAGGCGTCCCGCCTTTTCTTTTCATGTTTAACCTTTAAATCTTTTGTCACTGCTTGGTATCCCATGGCCCGTAAACGCTCCATTCGTCGATCAACAACAAAACGCAAATCAAAAAGCTTTTCTCTGCTGCCAGAGAGTGTTCAGGCATTTCTGGCACGGCGCATGGTTGATATTGTTTCAGCGTGCCTGTGTTTCTCTGGGTTTTTCACGTTGTTGGCGCTTGTCTCTTACGGCCCGGCCGACCCCTCATGGAATACGGCCATTCCCACTGATCAGAATATCGAACACAGCATTCAAAACTGGGGCGGCATGAGTGGCGCGTGGCTTGCTGATTTTCTCGCTCAAAGCATTGGTCTTGCCGGTGGACTTCTGGGGGTTGTATTTTTAATCTGGGGAATTCGTCTTTTCGCCCGTCAATCTTTAAGTCCGATATGGGCAAGATCACTTGCATTGATTATAGGCTGTCTCAGCGCCTCGATCGCGCTTGCAATAGTCCCATCGCATGGCTGGCTTGTCACAGAGTCTATGGGTTCAACATTTGGACAATTGATGTATGGGGCCTTAAGTTCCTGGTCGATCATTATTACCAATGCGCCTGATTTTTACATCATTACTCTGCCGATGGCTGTGATTGCGCTTGCCGCTACGGCTTATGCGACGGGCTTGACCTTAAACGAAGCTGTCAGGGGTTTACTTGCCTTGCAGGCTATTGCGCTTATAGGACTCAGCGCTGCGCTGTCTGGTATCAAAGGCTTTTACAACTGGGTGCGTCATTATAATGATGACGCCTATAAATCTGACGGTTTTGATTTTAAAAACGCGCTAGAAACACTGAAATCGCTTAAACCAAAACACGCCGCGCGGCGCGCACCGCCCATTTCGTCTCAATCCACAGCAACAACCAATATGGCGCAAAACACCGCGCCAGACCCCGCCGAAGAGTACAAGGAACCTGCAGGATTTGCGGCACAACGCATTCCAAAGGGATCAAATATTCCCGTTGTTACGCCCCAGCAAGCCACCTCGAAACCTTCTGCGCCGCCGACCGCGCAAACACGCTTTCCGCTGAATGACGGTGAATGGGAAGCGCCGCCGATCAGCCTCATTCAAGCGCCGCCAAAAGAAGTTCAGCCCGAAAGCCTGAACGAGGAAGCGCTGCGCAAGAATGCGGAGTTGCTACAAAATGTGTTGTCCGATTTTAATGTCGAGGGCGAGATCACCAGCATTCACCCAGGGCCTGTCGTGACGCTCTATGAATTGGAACCCGCGCCGGGGACAAAAACCAGCCGCGTTATTTCCATTGCCGATGACATTGCGCGTTCTATGTCCGCCGTTTCGGTGCGGTGCGCTGTTGTACCCGGACGAAATGTGATCGGGATCGAATTGCCCAACAAAACACGCCAAAATGTCTATATGCAGGAGCTATTGGCGTCGCGGTTATTTGAAAAAACCAGCGCGAAGCTTCCGCTGATTCTCGGAAAAGACATCGGCGGCCAGCCTATTCTCGCTGATCTGGCGAAAATGCCGCATTTGCTTGTGGCCGGGACCACGGGGTCTGGTAAGTCG
>CAYGQP010000060.1:0-8505 GCA_964352115.1 uncultured Micavibrio sp.
AACGCAGGCTGTCCTGACATTTGTAGAATCGAACGCTGGATATGAAAATACGCTTGGGCATTATATCATTGACGCAGATGGCACAATCCGGAGCGCTGGACTTGCGTTTGAAAATGCGAAAAAAGCCAAGGCAGGCGATGAATATTCATTTGATTTGCCGGGAGATCCCGACACAAGCTTTGGCTTTTTCTTGATTGCCAATGGTTCAAAGCTCAATAAGAAATTCAAAGACATTGATCTTGATGATGGTGAGCTTCAATTCATCTTCAACATGGGCGGCGATGATGAGCGTCTGGCAAATATTGCTGATGATGCGGAAAATATTACGCTCGTTTTTGTTGGCGGAAACGGCGAACGCACAGTTTTGAATGGCGATGTTTACCATTCAACATTCCGTGGCGGCGATACCAACCTAAATGGCGATGATGCTATTCACACTGTGTCAGGGTTGGCCAATGAGGGCGATACAAATGTTCTTCGGATCGGGTTTGAGGATTTGCAGAACCTTGGTGATGCTGATTTTAATGATCTGATTTTTGATCTGGATATTCGTGAGGTTGAAATTGTAGGCATATTCGGCACGGCGGGTGATGATATTCTTATTGATGACGGCATATCGTTTATTGATGGTCGCGGTGGTATTGATACGCTGGATTATTCCGGGTTTACACAGGCTGTTAATGTGTCCCTCAATCCACTGACACAAAGCCGCATTGTAAATATTGAAAACATTATTGGCTCTGATTTTGCCGATGATATTATTGGCGATAATAATGATAATGTTTTGCGCGGTGGCGCTGGGAACGACATTATTCGCGGTCTTGGCGGGAACAACACGATTTACGGTGATGATGGAGATGACGTGGTTATTGCTCGCGGCGGAGCCGATACCATTTATGGCGGGGCGGGTTTTGACCGAATCTTTTCTGGAGATGGGGATGATATTGTTTATGGCGGTGAAGGAGCGGACATAATTAAAACTTCGGGCGGCAATGATACGGTTTATGGCGGCGCTGGCGATGACCAGATTCTTGGTGAGTCCGGTGATGATATCCTGCATGGTGATGACGGTGTGGATATCGTTTATGGCGGCGCAGGTAATGATGAAATTCACGGCGGGCTAGGGAATGATCGTGTGCTCGGTGGTGATGGTGATGACACGATACATGGTGATGAAGGTGCGGATCTTATATTTGGCGAGGCCGGCAATGAC
The DNA here is from genome assembly GCA_964352115.1 of uncultured Micavibrio sp. GTDB lineage: Bacteria > Pseudomonadota > Alphaproteobacteria > Micavibrionales > Micavibrionaceae > CAYGQP01. Next base: position 1,214 of record CAYGQP010000060.1, read on the forward strand.
ACGGTTTATGGCGGCGCGGACGATGATTTTGTCTATGGCGGTCTGGGCAATGATATCCTCAATGGCGGTGAAGGCAATGACCGTCTATTTGGCGGCGATGGGAACGATACCCTGAATGGCGATGCCGGAAACGATAGGTTATACGGCGATGCTGGAAATGATCTTCTGCTGCTTGGTGATGGTATCAACAATGCTTATGGCGGGGCCGGAAGCGATACATTCCAGTTTGTAAATACCAATGGTGAGGATGCCATTCGCGACTTTACGCTGGGCGGCGCTGAGGGGGATTATCTGGATATTTCAAATATTCTCGATGGTTTTGAAGAAGGCGTGAGTGACATCAATAGCTTTGTTCGTTTGAATACGTTTAATGACAGCTTCTCACAGATCTATGTGAACGAAGATGGTCAGGGCAATGACTGGGTTTTGGTGACACGCATTGTGGGCACGGACTTCACAGGAACCAATGTTGATAATTTGTTGGCCGATGGTACGTTGATCGTTAATCAGTCGATTGTTTAAGATTACAAAAACCCACCGTTGAAACACGAAGCAAGGGCAGTAAACTTGTCTTGCGACTCTCGCTTGTTTCTTTTGACCTCACGAACGTTTATGGCCCTGACCTAAAGACCCGATATCGATGGATTGCGCGCGCTGGCCGTATTGCCCGTGCTGTTTTTTCATGCTGGTTTCTCTTTGTTTTCTGGCGGTTTTGTCGGGGTGGATGTGTTCTTTGTCATCTCAGGCTTTTTGATTACATCTCTGATCATGAAAGATCTGGAGGGCGGTACGTTTGCGTTCTGGAATTTCTGGTACAGGCGGGCGCGAAGAATTCTCCCGGCTTTAATGGGCGTTGTGTTTTTTACGATTATTGCGGGATGGTTTGTTTTGTTGCCGCCCGACTTTAAGGATTTGGGGCAAGCCTCATTTGCGCAGGCGTTTTTTGCATCTAATATTCTATTCTGGCTGGATACCGGTTATTTTGCCGGTCCCGCAGAGAGCAAGGCGTTGCTGCATACATGGTCGTTGGCGGTGGAGGAGCAGTTTTACCTGATTGCGCCGTTTTTGCTGTTCCTGATGTTTCGTTATACGCGCGCGGCGATGCTTTTTATCGTGCTGGCGGGGTTTGCGCTTTCGCTCGGGATCAGCGTCTATGAAACGCATCATGCGCCCTCGGCTGCGTTTTATTTGCTTCATGCGCGGGCGTGGGAATTGTTGGCCGGTGCAGCGCTTGCGCTCGTGGCGCCAAGGCTAATCAGTTTTAAAAATCAAATCACTAGAGAGGTTGTTTCATGTGCTGGCTTGGCTGCAATCGCCTACGCTGTTCTGACGTTTGACAAGAATACGGCGTTTCCGGGCTATGCCGCGCTATTGCCGGTTCTGGGCACTGTGGCGCTGATCTGGGCGAATGCGGGTGAGAAGTTGACGATGATTGGCCGTGTTCTGGCCCTCAAGCCGCTGGTGTGGGTGGGATTGATTTCATACTCGCTGTATTTATGGCATTGGCCATTGATTGTGTTTGCCCGTGCGCTGTCGATTGATGAGCCAACGATTACTGTGATGGCAGGTGTTCTGGCGCTCAGCCTGGTGTGCGCCTATTTGTCCTATCGCTATATTGAAACCCCGGTACGCAAAGGGGCGGTGTTGGCCCGTCCGCTGTACCTGTTTTCGGCCAGTGCGCTGGCCTTGGGTTTGTGCGCTGTTTTAGGTCTGGTCCTGCATTTCGGCAAGGGCGTGCCGCAGCGTTTTTCGGAAGAGGTGCAGGTTTATGTGGCGGCGAAGAAAGACACAAACCCAAACCAAAAACGTTGTCATGATGCCTCTATTGCCCGGATTGAAAACAATGACCTGTGCATGAGCGGGCCTGCAGATGCGCCGAAGCTTCTGGTGTGGGGCGACAGTCACGCGAATGCGCTGATGCCCGCAATCGAAGCCGTGGCAGGCGAGCGCAATGTGAATGTTGTGACCGCCACACGCACCGCCAGCCTGCCCCTGCTGGATGTATTCAGAACAGAGGATACCAACCCGGAGAAAACAAAAGCATGGAACCGGGCCGTGGTTGATTATATCCGACGGGAGAATGTGCGTGCGGTTCTGCTGATTGGGCGCTGGGCGGTGAATGTTGAGGGCCGCGAGTATGAAGCGCTGGACGGCGGTACATCTTTTCCGGTGATTTCGGATAATGAGATGCGCTCGACGAGTTCGGGTGAGGCGCGAGCGGTTTTTGGACGAAACCTGCCCAAGACGGTTCGTATACTTCAGGCTCTGGGGGTTGAGGTTTTTGTTATGAAGCAGGTTCCGCCTCTGCTTGTTGATGTGCCTATCAAGTTGGCTCAGATGGAGCGTTTCGGGATCGAGCCTGAGGTCTATCGATTACGGGGTGACATTAATGCGCGCATGGTTTTTGTCAATACTGTGATGGATGATCTGGATGAGGTTGAGATTCTCGATCCGGCCGACATCCTGTGCGATCAGGACAAATGTAGCGGCCAGAGGGATGGCCGCTCGCTGTACAGCGATGACGACCATCTCTCGGTTTACGGTGCGCAGTTTTTAAGGCCGCTTTATGACCGGGTCTTAAACGGTTTTTAAATGTCTTACGGCATGTCCATGTCAAAGCGATCCACCAGATAACTCATGGCGTTTACGATTTCCGTATTGGACAGAACATCATCGGTCCACACAAAGCGATACAGCGAGAAGTCAGCATCCAGAGGCTGCGCATGATCCTGGCCTAAAATAACCTTTTGACCTACTGTGGAATAGTTAATGCGCGGGTCGAACGTGTTAAAGGCGGATACACTGCCGCCCGCGATGTCTTGTGCTCTGTAAACGTTGGCTGTTGTTTCATCCGTGAAGACGAGTGTGAAGCAGAAGGGATCACCGGCACTTAAAGTGCCTGTTAGATCCTCGACGCCTGCGGCCTCGTTCCGTTGCCATCTGATTTTGCTGTCATTGATGAAAATGCGGGCGTTAAACGTTGCGCTGGTGCCGCTATTGTTGGCATAGATCATAACATTTGCGTTGGCCGGAATGGGATCGGGCATTGTACCGCACAGGATAAGACTCTGTGTCGGTGTTGCGGCGTCTATGCCCTTTGAAATTAACTGGTTATCGCTGTTAAAGATGAGCTTATCAGAAGCGAATGTCGGACCTTTTCCGCTGGATGTTTCGATCATATTTCCACCAGAAAGTGCTGTGATTTCGTTTACAACGGCACCGCTGGAATAGGTTTTGGGCGAACCCTTGGCATCAATGTCGTGGCGCACGTTATCAAGACCAACTAGAGGATCTGTATAGGCGGCGCTGTAAACTCCAGATTGCAGAGGTAGTGGGTTTGTTGCGTTGTCCTTGATTACATTTTTATTGGTTGTTCCGCCAAGGTTAAGGGATCCCCAAACGGGGTAGAACTTTAAATCCGTTCCAAATAAGGGCGTAGAAGCGAGCGTATATTTTAACGTTGTTTCATTTACTCGCTCAATGCTTGAGACCGTGATCAGGGAGCCATCGTTTTCGACACGCTCTCTGGAGGTTGTGAGCGATAATGGTGTGGCGATGTCGGTGCCTTCATCATGAGCAAGGTAGACTAGGAGCTCATCGGTGTTGATTTCAACTCCTGTGACGGCCGGACCTTGTGCGCCCGCTAGAGAATATCCAGCGATTTGCGCGGCACGGCGGCCGATGCGTCTGCCGAATTCTTCGTATCCGGCCTGTGTGAGGTGCACACCATCAATTTGATCGAGATCATAGAACTCAACGCCTCGCTGCGCCTTACCCTCGGCTATGACTTCTAGCTGAATGCCTCTTGAAAGCTGCCAGCCAGCATCCGGTTTTACGTTATGCGCATGAGCAAGATTAATGACAAACGCCACGAGATCAGGAATATCTTCATGCACCCAGTCAATCACTTGCTCAAGCCCAGCCTTTTGTTCAGCCTTGGTGATTGTGCCAGCATTAAGAGCGTCGGCATCGGCAGTGGTTTGCGCCCAAAATGCGATGATGTTGTTTTGCGCCCGTTCGCCCGTGGTGAGGGAATTTAAAAACGTCGTGTAGGCCGGGCCGCGCGCGAAGCTTCCTGGCGTGTCGTCATTGACCCAGTGATTTGTATTGTTGACGGTTTTTAAAATAGAAGACCCGCCCGTGGCGCCGTCCTTGACTGTGCAATTGTTTCCGAACTCTTCGAACGCATTTACAATTTTAGAGGCGCCGGCGCCGCTGTGTTGTGTCACAAGGTGATCGTGAAGTGATTGTCCAATGAGTGATATTATGATGTCTGATAATTGAGTTTGCCCAGCGGCAGGTGGGGAAAACCCCAATCCGAGTCCTAATTTCATGGCTGATCCTTATGTTCATGATAAAAAAAAGAGCCCGACACTAAGGTGGGGCTCTGTTTGCGTATTTTTGGGGCGGGCCCAAAAGGCGCATTTATAGCGCATGTTATTTAGGAATTTATTCCTTTTTTATGGATTTGTCAATGGTTTTTTCATGCGTTGCCATGATCTGCGCGGAATTGAATGGGTATTTGGCTTAATTGCGGAAGGTTGTGATGGTGTTTTACGTGCAGCGATCTTGCGGTCCTGCATGGCGGCAAGAATGCCCAGAAAGACCCAGAACATGCTGAATCGGATGGCCTGGTGGGCCACGTTGTAAACCAGCAAGATCAAAAGGAGCGACAGCCCGATGGCCCCGGCACGTTTGACCAGTGACCAGTAAAAGATGCAAAAAAATGTGCCGCCCAAGATGCCATAGCTATAAAAAAGTGTGCCGATGCCGGAGTGGACTTCAAGGTTAAAGGGCTTGGCCGTCGTTTGGAAGCGCTCAAACCCTCCCTCGCCAGCGCCAATGAGGAACCAGATCGGTTGGTCTGCAAAGCGTTCAAAGCCACGGTTAATCCATAAAGCGTATGAGGGGTCTGATTGTGCTTTGAACCGGTTTTCAAACAGCGTGAGATAATCCAGCGTATTGGATTGAAGCAGGGCTGTAATGCCAAGAGGCAGAAGGAAAACAAATATGAGGCCAATAAAGGCAAACGCCAGCTTTGTACGCCCATCAATTTTCATGAAGAAGAGAGGAATTAGTAGGAGCAGAGACATTGAAATCAGACCCGACCTTGAAACAGACATGACAATAAGCAGGGAGGACAGCGCCAAGATAACAAAATGTTTGAATTCGAATTGGCGCTGATATGCTAAAGCAAGCGCGATGCTGCTAATCAGAAGGGCCCAATAGGCCAGCTGGTTTGGATTGCTGAATGTGCCAGTGGTGCGCGGCCCCTGTACAAACCCGCTAAACGCGAGTTGGAATAACAGAATAAAAATTAAAAACCTGACAAAAAAGTCGATGTAATTATGATTGATTTGCCTGAATGTGTAGCGGAAAAATAAAAATATCGCTGTGTTATAAAGATAAAACATAGAAGACAGGAAAAACCGAATATCGGGCAAAAATGTATAGTGCAGAAGATTGATTACAAAGGTGAGAAAGGCAAAGCTTCCTAGCCAGAATGCAGGGTCTTGAATCAAATTTGATTTTGAAAGCAAAATGCGCGGAAATAAAATTGCCCCAACGATGACAAAAAAGATATCTGCAATTTGCGGATAGCCGGGTGACCACAAGTAAAAAGGGAACAAAAACAAAAAGAATAAAGTCACAAAGAAATAAGGCTTTGTAGAGCTTTGTTTTTGTGCGGCTGTTCTATTGTTCACGTTGATATTGTACATGCTTTATTCTTATTTCGAGAAGAGTGTTTTTGCTTTGCGCAATACTTTTTTATGAAGTTCCTTGCATGTCAGCCATGTCACATATGTTTTTGGATAGCGATCCGAATTGCGCGGGATCAAGATATAATCAGACATGCTAGAGCGCAGTCTAAATCCGGGGTGTTTGCATAGGACGAAATCGTCGTTGCTGGAATTTCGTTGGCCTTCATTGCGGAAGAAATCATATCCTAATGATTTGAAATAACTCTCTAAAGCGGAGAGTGTCGTGTTATAACGCTTCATCGCGGATGCGTTTATTTCAATGTATATCAGCGGCTTGCTATTCTTTATTAAAGATTTTGCTGACTGCAGAACGCTCCATTCCATGCCCTCAACGTCAATCTTTAACATGTTGATTTGATCATGAATGATGTCATCCAGTTTTACAGCTGTGATTGCGCTGGATGATGTTGAGGAGGTTTTTTCTGTAGAGATACGATTCGCACCAGAGTTTTTATTATCCTCCACAGCAATTGTTACAGATTTTTGGTCATGGCTGATAGCGGAATTATGGGCCGTCACGTTAGCTTTGTTTTCTGCAATGTTTTTTTGCAATACGGCGAATGTAGATGGGGAAGCTTCGAATGAGAATACTTTTCCGCTTTTACCTGTGGCCTTGGCCATGGGGATCGAAAATGTGCCGATATGCGCGCCGACATCGACAATGACGTCCCCTTCATGAACAAAGCTCAGGAGCATTGCGAGCTCGTTGCGTGTATGCGCACCGTAGGTTTTTAGCTGATGCGTAATAAGATCGCCCGTAAACGCATGAAAGTTGCCATATGGAGTTTGAACAAGTTCTGTAGAGGGGGACATGGATCGCCTGATTTTTGTTTGCATTCTATCTTGCCAAGGCTAGGGTGGGGGGTCAAGAAAACTTATAAACGGGATTGACGTAACCTTTTGTATCATCACAATTGCCGTAAAAACGTAAAGTACTCTAGGGAATATTATGATTATTGGATTTATTGCCGACCAGGGAAAGTACACGGCTCAGGCTCATTTTCTTTTGCAAACATTATTAGGCCAGCCTGAGGGAGCGTTTGACATTGTCATCGGTATTCCGCACGAAAAATTCGAAGATATTCGCGCCACATTTGGCCATTATCGAAATGTTGAATTCGTTCGGATAAAAAATGAATTTGAATCCTATCCTCATGCCAATAAAATTTATCTCACCCGCGCTATAAAAGGGCGGGATTTCGTGTTTTTGGATACGGATATTTTATGCGTCGGAAACCCGTTGAGGCTTTATGATTATATTGACTGTGACGTAACGGATGTTTTTGTGAAGCCTGCAGATAAAAGGACATGGGGCAATAGTGGGTCCTGGGATGCCGCCTATAAATTTTTTGGTATGGGTGATGAACAGAAAATTTTCTGTACGACGGAAATTGATCAAATTCAGGGCGAGGCGTATTACAATGCCGGGTTTATATATTTTAAGGACCCCGGTTTGATGGGGGAGGAATGGCTATCCATGGCGCAGTCTTTGGAAAAGGCTGGTGTGGTTGATGACATTTATCCCTGGCT
>CAYGQP010000061.1:0-8392 GCA_964352115.1 uncultured Micavibrio sp.
ATACAATCCAGATCACGGCCGATATTGCAGTTGTTAATGCAAATTTAAAGCCAAGTTTCGGGTTTTCCGGTGCGCCATGCGCCGTGGTTTCCGGCCCTCCTGTATCGCGCTTGACGCCAATGGGCAGGACCATGAAAATCACAATCCACCATGTCAGGATGTAGACAATTACGCCTGTAAAAATGTTCATAATATCAATTCCTCTATACTCTTATGACATGGACCGTGGTTTTGGGCTTAAGGCCCAATGAATGGACGCAGAACCGCCGCAGGCCGATGCGAAGTTCCTCCGATACGAAATGATCATCCAGACGTTCTTCAAACGTCAAATCATCAATCAAATCCAAAATCTCATCATGCATTTTATCTTCGATTTTTTCTTCGCCCGTATTATCGGGGTCAATCAAGCCAACCGTATCGAGCATAGGTTCGCCCAAAATTTTTCCGCGTGCATCCAAGACAACGGATATATGAACAGCTCCGGTATATTGTAATTTACGGCGCTCGGCGATGGATAGATGGTCGGACGTAATAATGCGTTTCTGATCCACAGCCAAAACACCGGTTGGTACATGATCAATAATTTCAGGCTCACCAGGCGCGAGCTTAATGACTGTCCCATTCGATGGTACGAGCGCATAAGGCACCTGACACTCCTTTGCGAACGAAGCATGCGCCTCAAGCTGTGTCCGCTCACCGTGGACTGGGATTACGGCTTTGGGTCTGATCCATTGAAACATTTCGGCGATTTCATCCCGGCAAGGATGTCCGGAAACATGAATCGTATGTTTCGTATCCGATGGGGAGATCACACGCACGCCAGCGGCGGTCAGGTTATTCTTCACGTCATTAATTCCGCGTTCATTGCCCGGAATAGAGCGCGCGGAGAAAATTACCGTGTCGCCGCGGTTTAGGGTCACATTACGATGATCGCCCCGGGCAGCGCGGGCAAGGGCAGCGCGGTACTCGCCCTGTGATCCAGTCATGATGATCACGGTTTTATCATCGGGCAGATATCCGAGATCTTCTTCGGACACCAAATCCGGCATATCATCCATGTATCCGCATTCATAAGCGCAACCAAGCATGCGGTGGAGCGAGCGTCCAATAACACCTACGTCACGACCTACAGCCTGCGCAGCCTTGATGATCGATTTTGCACGGCCAATGTTTGATGAAAACGTCGTAACAACAATGCGGCCCTTACAAGTCTTAAATACCGCCTCCAGGCCCTTAGCCACTTCGGCTTCTGACCCGGAACGTCCGTTAACTTCCGCGTTTGTTGAATCCCCGACATAGGCCAAAACGCCATCCTTGCCGAGTTGTTCGAAGGTTTTTTGTTCGGTTTTGTATCCTACAACGGGCATGGGGTCGAGGTTCCAGTCCCCGCTATGCATGACATTGCCGTGGCTGGTTGTGATCTTCAAGGCGCAGGTATCGGGAACGGAATGGGAAACGGGCAGGAACTGCACATCGAATACTCCGGCCTCAAAGTTCTCAAGCGGTTCAATCACATGAACCTTGGCATCCTTAATGCCCTCGTCCTTCAATTTATGGCGCAGAACTTCGGCCGTAAACGGTGTTGTATAGATTGGGCAGCGCAGACGATTCCATAAATAGGCAACGGCGCCCACATGATCCTCATGTGCATGGGTAATCACGAGCGCCTGGATGGCATCGCGATTATCCTCCAGAAACATGGGGTCAGGTAGCAGCAAATCGATACCTGGAAAGCGCTCATCGGCAAAGCCAATACCGCAGTCCACTACAAGAAGCTGCCCGCCCGTCATATAGACATTCAGGTTCACACCAAATTGTTCGCTGCCACCAAGGGGGACAAAATGCAGATCATCACGGTTGAAATCAGAAAGCTCAGCCATGTGCCGCTTCTTTGTCAGAGGACATATGGCGCTCATAAATATACAATAACCCTTTGAGCGTCAGGGAATCATCTACGGCATCAATGACGAGCGTATCCTTGGCAAATAAGGAGGCAAGCCCACCCGTAGCCAAAACAAATGGCTTTTGCCCTATTTCATCCGTCATGCGCTTCGTAAGCCCCTCAATCAGGCTTAAATATCCCCAGTACATACCGGATTGAATGGCTTCAACCGTGGCTTTCCCAATCACGCGATCGGGTTTTTTTATGCTGACCTTTGGCAATTTTGCGGCTGCTCTATTGAGGGCCTGAACGGACAGATTAACGCCGGGGGCGATCACACCGCCTGCATAGGCCCCGTCCTTGGTGATTACATCGAAGGTTGTGGCCGTCCCAAAATCAATAACGATCGCGGGTAATTGATAATTCTGCGCAACCGCAACGGCGTTCACAAGACGGTCAGCGCCGACATCTTCCGGACGGTCAACCTCAAGTACAATTGGCACACTGTCCTTTGTGATCATGATGGGTTCGTGGCCTAGATATTTTTCACAAAACTGAGTCATATGAAAATTGCTCTCCGGCACAACGGAGCTGACAATCACATCATCAATAGATTTTAGATCAAACCCCGCGAGCGCAAAAACCTGATTGAGGAACGCTGCGTATTCATCAGCACTTCTGGCTGCCTCAGTTTGACAGCGCCAGGACTCCTTTAGGTCATGCCCCTCATAAACCGCAAAAACGGTATTTGTATTTCCAATATCAATTGCTAAGAGCATTGTCATTCCTAGTTATTTTTGTATCGCAACATCGCCAGCCGTGATGGTTTTAACGCCTTGGTCCGTATTTATTATAAGTGCCCCGCGTTCATCAAGCCCTTTAAACGTTCCAAAAACCTTTTGGTCATGCTGAACATGTACGCTTAAACGTGCACCTTCATTATGGGCGTGATCCAACCATTGCTGTTTTATAGCGCTAAAGCCTTCGTTTTGCCAGTCTTCATAAAGCCGCGCTAATATATAGAGAAAACTATCCCGCAAACCCTGTAATTCAATAGACGTGCTTGCGAATTCCTTCAATGATGCACCATCCTCAGGTGCGCTCGATAAGTTCACGCCAATGCCTGCGACCACGCCGTTTAATGTGCCGTCAGAATTAAGATCGTTTTCAATGAGAATGCCAGCGCATTTTCGACCGTCTATCAAGAGGTCATTTGGCCATTTGAGCTTAAGGTTTCCGCTGCTTAAAAGAGGCTTGATCGTTTGCGCCAAGGCAACGCCGATCAACAATGACAACTGCCCTACATTTTCGGGCATAGTGTTGGGTTTCAGTAAAACCGAACAAAAAAAGTTTCCTTCCTGAGACACCCAGCTTCGCGCCTGACGCCCGCGGCCTTGCGTTTGGATGCGTGCCGTAACACACAAACCTTCCGGCTCATAAGATTTTTGCAGGATGATGTCTTGAGTACTTGAAACTTCGTTATGGGACTCAATACGCCAGTCCATAAAAGATTATCCCATGAACAAAGATGCTGCAGCGCTTTGGGTACTGGCCACAATCAGGGATGGTTTCAGGACAAAGGCAAGAACAAAAATGATTGAGATCGCAAGGACCGCCCTCCGCGCGAATGGAATATCCTTATCAAACGGATCAGCAGCAGGATCAAAGAACATGACCTTAATAACGCGAAGGTAGTAATACGCAGCTACAACCGAGCTCACGACACCCAATACGGCAAGCACATAGAATTCCTGAGCAACGGCCGCTTCGAAAATAAACAGCTTTCCGAAAAACCCCGCCATTGGAGGAATACCGCTCATGGAGAACATGAGGATTGCAAGCTCATAAGCCGTTGCAGGTGAGTTTTGCGACAGACCGGATAAATCGGATATTTTCTCCGCGGCCATACCGTCACGGCGCATGGACAGGATAATGGCAAACACACCCGCCGTCATGATGATGTATATCAAAAGGTAAAGAATAACCGCCGATGCGCCATCCTGAGACGCGACAACAAGTCCAATAAGCGCGTAGCCCATATTGCCAATCGAGCTATAGGCCATCAGGCGCTTGATATTGTCCTGCGCAATTGCCGCAAATGCGCCAACAAACATCGACATCACCGCGAGGAAGTATATGATCTGGCTCCATTGATCCGTGATGAAGGAGAACGGCTCGAACAGCAAACGCATCAACAGCGCCATCGCCGCGACCTTTGGCACAATCGCAAACAGGGCCGTCACAGATGTTGGCGCCCCCTGATAAACATCCGGTGTCCACATATGAAATGGCACGGCCGAGATTTTGAAAGCCAAACCAGCAAGAATAAAGACCAGGCCAAAAGTTACGCCGAGCGGAACGGTGTCCAGGCTGCCAAGAGTCTCACCAATAATTGTAAAATCAAGTGATCCGGTAAAACCGTAGATGAGCGATATACCAAATAACAACATCCCCGAAGATAGAGCACCCAGAATGAAATATTTTACGCCCGCTTCGGAAGAGCGAATAGAATTGCGATGGAAAGCCGCAAGAACATAGAGGCTAAGCGATTGAAGCTCTAGCGCCATATACAAGGCCAGCATATTATGCGCCGACACCATCAGCATCATGCCTATGCCGGCCATCAAAATCAAAATGGGATATTCAAAACGCACAATCCGCTCATGCGCCATATAGCGCACAGAAAGAGCCAGAGACGCAATGAGGCCGCATAGAATCATGAACTTCATGAATCCTGCAAATTGATCGAGCTTAAACATGCCATTCAAAACAACAGTGTCCGCCCATTCAATGCGGAACAGAATTGTTATCGACAATAAAAACCCAAGTGCCGTGGCCCAGCAAATTATATTTGTTGCTTCAGTGCCGCGCGTCACGGCTACGAGCAAAAGCGCCATCCCCACAAGAGCAAGGAAGATTTCTGGAAGTACTGGAAGAAGGTTAAAATCGATCATGGGTTTAGCTCGTATTTAAACGGTGATTCTTCGCGCTTTTCAGGCTCAGGCTGGGGTAAACTTTGTGGTGAAGCTTTAGGGGCGGTTTCAGGAACAGATTCCTGAGGTGTTTCGATCTTCAAATCCGCAGGCGGTGAAAATTCAATCTCGGAATTTATGCCCTGCATTGGAACAGAGTCAAAAACTATTCCGTTTGGTCCTGCACTGTTGGCGATATGTGAGTGATAATGCTCCACGAGGTTTTGAACAGATGGTGAAACTTTATCCAAGATCGTATTTGGGAAAACACCTAGCCATAAGGCAGCAATGGCGAGCGGCGCAAGCAAGCCTATCTCTCTGGCATTCAGGTCAGGCATGGCGGCCGCATCTTCATTCACTTGCGGCCCAAAGAACATGCGGCGATACAGAAGCAACATATAGGCCGCGCCTAAAATCACGCCAGTTGCCGCAAATACAGCAACAGTCGTGTTGACCTGAAACACACCAAGAAGCGCTAGGAATTCACCAACAAAGCCACTTGTTCCCGGTAATCCGACAGAGCCAAGCATAAAGATCATAAACAGTGTCGCATATTTCGGCATGTTTTTCACAAGCCCCCCATAGCGGGAAATTTCGCGTGTGTGGAGACGATCATAAACAACCCCAACAGACAAAAACAGCGCCCCAGAAATAAGGCCATGGCTAATCATTTGAAAAATTCCGCCCTCAATGCCTTGGGTTGTGGCGGTGAAAATGCCGAGCGTTACAAACCCCATATGGGCAACAGAAGAATAAGCAATCAGCTTTTTCATGTCCTCCTGCACGAGCGCAACGAGCGAGGTGTAAATAATAGCGATGACACTCAGCCAGAAAACAAAATCCGCGAAGAACATGCTGGCTTCAGGCAGCATAGGCATGGAGAATCTCAGAAATCCGTACCCTCCCATTTTAAGCAAGACACCCGCCAGAATTACTGAACCCGCTGTTGGGGCCTCGACGTGGGCGTCGGGTAACCAAGTATGGACAGGCCACATAGGCATCTTTACGGCGAAGCTGGCAAAGAACGCTAACCACAGCCAATATTGCAGATTGATGTTTACCGGGTTTGCAATAAGTTCAGGAATGCTGGTTGTACCTGTCTGGGCATACAGGGTTAACAATGCAACCAACATGAGTACAGAGCCCAGCAACGTGTATAGGAAAAACTTATATGCGGAATACACACGCCGCGCGCCGCCCCAAACGCCGATGATAATAAACATGGGGATCAGAACGCCCTCAAAGAAGACGTAGAACAAAATGCTGTCAAGGGCGCAGAACGTCCCGATCATGAACGTTTCCAGGACCAAAAACGCAATCATGAACTCCTTGACGCGGGTCTTGATTGAATCCCATGCGGAGAGAATGCAGATCGGAGTTAGTATCGCCGAAAGCAAAACAAACAGCACCGAAATGCCGTCTACGCCCATATGGTAGCTCATGCCAAATGGTTTGAACCACGAGCTTTTTTCGACAAACTGGAATTCCGCCGTGCCGGGGTTGAACTTCATGTACATGAATAAAGCAAAGGCCAACGTAAACAGTGAGGTCCACAGTGCCGCATGACGAGAATTACGGGCAACGGCCTCCTCATTCCCCCGAACAGTCAGGATAAACAATACACCGAACAGTGGCAAAAACGTAATAACAGACAGTAATGGAAATTCAGCCATGCTTAAAACCCCTGCCCTGATTTAAAGAAGAACCAAGAAACCAGGCCAATAACCGCCAGCATCATAATAAAGGCATATTGAAAGACAAATCCGGTTTGAAACTTGCTGCAGAATTGCGCGACCTTATTAGAAGCGTTTGCCGAGCCATCAGGCCCGAAACGATCGATTGTGCGCTGATCACCCTGGTACCAGAAAAACTGTCCGAGCGCTTTACTCGTTCTGACGAACAAAAAGTCATAAAGCTCATCAAAATACCATTTGTTGAACATCAGATTGTGTACCCAGCTAAACGTAGACTTTACCTTATCCGGCCATGATGGTCTGAACATATAAAAGAGATAGGCTAAACCGATGCCCAAAAGCCCCATCAACAGAGGAAGCTTTTTAACCCAAAACGGTACATTATGCGCGGCCTCAACGGTATCATTGTCTGGCGTTACAAATAAACTTTCCGCCCAAAATTCTTCTTTGTTCCAGCCGCGCTGCACATACGGAGCGGAAGTAATTTCAAGCGCAAGCTGTTCTTCGTCCTTCAGCTCATCAACATGTTCGAGCGTTTCATCGGGAGCCTCAAACTCATGAACAGGCATATCATCAATGTTTGTCAGGACGCCTGGCGGTTCATGACCCAGATCCTGCACAACTTCATGCCCCGCCCCATGTTCCGAATCGTGATGGGCGGAGCCAACAAAACCATTATAAAATATAAAGCCGGACAAAATCGCCCCAGAAGCCAGCACAGCTAAAGGAATCAGCATTGACGGCGGTGATTCATGAACGTGGTCCATGATCTTCTTGCTTGCACGTGGTTTGCCGTGGAACGTCATAATGATTAAGCGCCAGGTGTAAAAAGCGGTCATAAACGCGGCAGAAATTCCCAGCCAATACGCCAATTCACCAAACCACGTATGGTCTGCCCACGCGGCCTCAAGAACGATATCTTTTGAGAAGTACCCGGCAAAGGGCGGTATGCCCGCCAAAGCCAAGCCACCAATCCACATTGCCCCGTAGGTCAACGGGATTTTTTTCCACACGCCGCCCATGTTGCGCATATCCTGTTCATCCGACAAGGCGTGAATAACCGATCCCGCCCCAAGGAACAACAGCGCCTTAAAGAATGCGTGTGTCATCAAATGAAACATCGCGGCTCCGTATGCTGAAACACCAAGAGCAAAGAACATGTATCCGAGTTGGGACATTGTGGAATAGGCAATAACGCGCTTGATATCAAACTGTGTCAGGCCAATCGTAGCCGCGACAAACGCCGTTAGACCACCAACAACCGTCACAACCATCAACGCGACGGGCGCAAATTCATAGAGTGGAGAGAACCTGGCCACGAGAAACACACCGGCAGTCACCATCGTAGCAGCATGAATGAGGGCAGATACGGGAGTCGGCCCCTCCATCGCATCGGGTAGCCATGTATGAAGTCCGAGTTGTGCTGATTTACCGATCGCACCAATGAAGAGTAAGAGGCCGATCAAGGTCATTGCATGAAGCTCAAACCCGACGAATTTGAATGTCGCATCAGCATAATCCGGCGCAGCCCTGAAAATCTCGCTGAATTCAATGCTGCCGAACAATACGAAGATCGCCATAATCCCGAGCGATAGACCAAAGTCACCAACGCGGTTCACAACGAATGCTTTTTGGGCTGCGGCATTGGCGCTGTGTTTATGGTTCCAAAAGCCGATCAATAGATAGGACGCAAGGCCAACACCTTCCCAGCCAAAGAACAATTGAAGCAGGTTATTCGACGTCACCAGCATCAACATCGCAAAGGTAAACAGCGAGAGATAAGCCATAAAACGGCCTTTTTCTGGATCATGGCTCATGTATCCAACTGAATACACATGCACGCA
>CAYGQP010000062.1:0-1825 GCA_964352115.1 uncultured Micavibrio sp.
CCCGTAACTTCAAACACACCGGACCCAGAGCCACTAACATCAGTAGCCTGAAATCAGTTTAGGCCAGCGGAATCACAATAATAATCCGCACCGGCCGCGCCGTTAATGTCCAGATTCAGATCCTGTCCACCGCCGCCAGTTCCATTATTGATTGTTGCGGTATTGATCCCGACCTTGTTCGTTGTGTGCACGACAGATGTGGCAACGCTGAGGTTCCAATCCGTTTCAGGTGCGGGTTGCCCAGTCACGCGGCCAATGCGCACGCCGCCGAGGGTGTCGTCATATTCAATGTAATTGTTTGTGCCATCGGGCTGCCATATGCCAGCACCGCTGACGTCCAGCTTGGAAACACGTGTCTCCGGCCTCATCACAATACTGGCCAGCACCAATGTCACCAACCACGTGAAGCTCAAGATCACCGTCAGTGGCCTCCGCACCGCCAGTGGCTGGGGCGAGAACGGTTGCGGGCACCGTTGGATCAATGACCATACGGCCACCAAAAATCCCAAACGTATTGCTCGCCGTCATATTAAGCCCACCGGTATGGCTGCCCATGAAAAAGGCTGCTGAATTCGCGCCAGAGACTATTGGATTTGCTCCAAATGGAACAGAACCAAGACCAACGCCCATAGAGTAGGTGTTTGAAATGGTGATATCATTTCCTAGGCCAAGGGAGCCTATGGATGAAACTGATAAATCCCGACCAATGGCAACCGTATTTCCTGCCGTCGCATTGACAGCATCACCAAGGGCGATGGCGCCTGTGCCGGTAGCAGAAATCCCACCACTGCCTGTCGCCCCAAACGCAAAGCTACCTGATCCTGAGGATATGATAGGAGCTGATGTGGATACGCCGCCCGCAAATGAACCTGTATTTGTAGCAGAAATACCAGCGCCAACATTGCTTCCAAAGGCAAATGAACCAGCCCCTGATGCTGTGGTGTCTTGGCCGAAGGCTGCGCTGTATAAGCCACGGTTGAGGTTTGCCCCAGCATGGTCCCATTGTGTGCCATCGACTAAGCCCGCTCTGAAGGCAGACCGGTCTTTATCAAAGAACATCCGCGCATCGTCATCCGTACCGGCTTGATTATCGAGTGTCGTGCCACCAAACAAAAAGTCCGACGTGGCAATCGGCACATTCGCGGCAATTTGTCGCGCTAATTCTGATCCGGCTGCGCCCGTGACTTCAAAAACATTGCTTGCAGCTGCAATTGTGGAGCAGGGAATATCCACCCAGTTCGTGCCGTTATATTGAATACAATCACCCGTGTCCGAACTCGTGATCACCACATCATCCAGATCATCCAGAACATTTGCTCCGCCAGAACCGGACCCGCCAGCGGAATCGTCCTCACATTCCCAGCTGTTTCCATCCCAACGGTTAAATTTACCGGACGCACACGTGGCCGGGACGAATTGATTACCTTGTACGGTGTAATTATTTGCTTCAATCGTGCCTGTGGCTGTCACCGTGACTGTGCCGACATCTCCGCGGGATGTGATATCATCTGCGCTTATATTACCGCCCGTGCCCGCATTATCATTGACATCCAAATCACCGCCAACAATATTGACATCGGAAACGATATTGTTGCTGATCGTAATGCCCGATCCGGTTGAGCTTTCCGCAATTTCATCGGTTTTCAAAACGCCATCAATATCAGCATTTCCGTTGACTTCCAGCGTATCGTTCATGGTCGCGATGTCACCGGGTGCATACCCAATGCCGACACGGTCATTGGCCAGATCACCGACAATTGTGCCGCCAATGTTTAATTCATCCGCCGCCGCTGCGCCGGAGACATCTGCGGCGTTTCCGATAATA
>CAYGQP010000062.1:1835-3417 GCA_964352115.1 uncultured Micavibrio sp.
ATAATAATATTGCCTGTTCCGCCAGCCAGCGTTCCGGCGGCCGATCCACCAACAATGGTGTTACCTGTTCCGGTTACGCTTGATCCTGCGCCGGAGCCCACAAGGATATTGCTGCCATCACCAGCCGTACGAAGAACGGCCGAGTCACTGATCTTGTAGGCGGTATCCACATCAACGCTGCCGGCAACTTGTAACCTGTCATTTACGCCCGTCGCGCCAATGCCGACATTGCCATCATGTTGTACGAAAATGAGTGAGGTTGTCCCACTGTCCCTGACATTTAACGCCGCTGTTGTACCCGAATTTGCTGATCCGGTGATGATGACATCGCCCGTAACATCAAAATTACCGGTCACAGCAGTTGCACCGGTGATATCGACATCAGTTCCTGTGCCTTGAATGTTGGCACTGCCGCCCCAGTTAAGGTTCTCGCCAGAATCCAAAATGGCATCGCCGCCGGTAAAGCGGGCATTATTTCCTACGGGATTCCAGATGCTAGAAGCTCTATTCCAATTACTCCCGTCACATATCTCTAGGGCAGGAGGGGAAACTGATCGATTGATGCGCTGAATATACTGGTTTGCTCCACTACAGTCGCCATTTGTTGTGCCGGTCGTTGTGTCTAATGGCAAAAGTAGGGAGGCCGCGCCTAATCTTAATTGAGCCGACGTTGTTCCTGATAAGTCAACATTTCCGCCAAAGGTTGCTCCTCCATCAACGTCGATATTATCGGTTGTCGTAATCGTACCGCCCCCAGCATCACCCCACAGGCCCCCGCCGGCCGCGATTGCGCCGTCAAAGGTCATGGGAATCGTGATATCATCGCCCGCGCCCTCATTGTCATTCAAATAAGTCGGATGCGCAGCACAAGTTGTTTGGAACTGACGGTCAGGACCGGCGGAAATTACGGCAAACACAAAAATCGCATCTGCCGGGTCGGCGGCACCTTCAATAATATTCCCGCAAGCTGTATTTGTATTCGCGCCATGGTTCCATGCACAGTACCCATAAGGCGTACCCCATGGATCAGTCAGCGACCCGCCAACAGAACCGGGAATCGATCCACCGCCAGCGGGCGAAGGGCTTGGTGTACCATCCGGATCGACTGCTTCGGTTGTTTCGTCATCATCACAAGCCCCACCGACACCAGACGTTCCGCTGGTCGCCAGCAGACGGTTATTGATCGTAATTTGAGACTTTGCGGTTTCACCGCGATTGACTTCCACAACCGTAGAAAGAGGCCCACGCATAATCGCCATGGTCCCCGCACCAATGACACCAACAACCGCAACCGCACCAAACAGCGTGAAAAACACATTTCCGCGTTCAGATCGCCTTGAGCCTCTGGCTGCTGGTTGTCGCGCTGTAAATAATTTTCTTAGTGTCTGTATCATCATGAAGCCAAAATTCTCTATAATTTATTTTATTTCAATGGTTTGTGTCTTTGCTCAGTTCGAGCGCGGACGGGAATACGCGCAGGTTGAACAAAAAACGGGTCTAATAACGCA
This sequence comes from uncultured Micavibrio sp., assembly GCA_964352115.1. Taxonomy (GTDB): domain Bacteria; phylum Pseudomonadota; class Alphaproteobacteria; order Micavibrionales; family Micavibrionaceae; genus CAYGQP01. The sequence continues at coordinate 3,344 of CAYGQP010000062.1, forward strand.
GCTATAAAAGTGGAAAAATTAAAACGTGAGAAAAGATCTTCGAAGCAAATCAATGCCTTGAAGGGGTTGTTGTT
>CAYGQP010000062.1:3427-8310 GCA_964352115.1 uncultured Micavibrio sp.
GTTGTTCTTAGGTTTATGAATATGACGCGCAACATTAGCGCATAGCTTTCGCATGCTCATGAGCCCCCAAGCCCCAAAATAAATTTTCCCACTTATCCATTATTCTTAAAATTTGTTTATAAAGTCTTAGCAACAGGAACTTTTTTTCACGCAAATTTTCTGGGGATATGCGCCGATGTCTGACATAACACCTGAAAATGAGTGAAACTTTAACCTATTAGAGCACGATAAAATTACCGTTGGCGGGTCATCTAAACCGAATCGTATAGTTTTTTATAGTTGAACGCTTCGCCGAAGCCCGCCAAGGCCGGGCAATGAATAATAAAGTGATAATGTCTGCGGGTCCCAAATAAGGGGTATTTTTGAAAATACGAAACGTTGATCATCAGGTAACGTTTTGAGATAGTCATCGAGGGCGTTTATAGGCACACCTGAACGAAGCGCATCAACGTAAATTTTTAACATGCTTTTAAGCGCATTGTTGCTGTGATATGCGGCGATGGTGTGACTATTGCTGTGAAGGCCTTTGAGCGCGTAATCACGATATCGTGTGCCCAGTGGATTATATAAAATATACCATTCGTATTTATCTTGCATGTTGATTTGATCAATTCTTTTAAGCTCCTGCTCTCCTGTGAGCAAATCGATGTCAAAAAATTGATTCATGGCTTCAGCGGCTTTCACAAACTCATTGCGTGTATGATTAGGCTGAATAAACGGGAAAAAATCGAGTAAAGAAAATCTGAGCTGCTGATTATAAAGGCCGTATTCATAAGCCATAAGGCCATCCAAGAATGCCTCGTCAAAAATTATGGGCTCAAGCGCGCTGTCAATCGCCAGAGCGTTTTTTTCAACCAGATCTGGCGATGTTGCAAGAAAAACAGGCAGGGCCAAAAGAGTATGAGAATAATGAATAAGCGCTCGGCTTTGACCAATCAAAAATCCCGGTTTCACGGCCGCATTTCGCCAAAATGTCTGTAACAGGATCAGCCGGTTAAATACCTCAGGGGACTTCGAAGACTCATATTGGACTATTAGATCAGCCAAAACCAAATCCGTAAGCGCAACGCTTTCAGAATTGAGATAGATATCATGAAGGCGTGTTTTATCATTCTGCAATACATCAAGGCTTTGATTATAAGCTCTTATTAACTCCTGATGTTCCTCGACCAGCGCTTTAACTTGTTCATGATCCTGACAGTAGGGATTTGCGCGAAAGCGCTCAATCTTGCTGGCACAGCGAAAGTCTGTGAGCTTTACACTGATGTCAAAACTGGCCTCATTACGCCATGTTGATCGCAGTGCATTGATCTTTGGAGACTTTAGGGCCTCATAAAGCGCGACCTTCGGGTTTAATTGCGCATCAATCAGATTAATCGCAGATACGGCTGAAGTGACGATCATGACCAGCAAGAAGGATATCAAAAACGGCATGTGCAATATGCGCCTGAGGGGATGAAGCCCCTCGGGTCTGACCGATTCATATTCGACCTTTACGCCCCAAATGATGTCGGGAAGACTTTTTTTGTCTTTTCGAATAAGCACAGGTGCAAACCACATACTTTGCAGAATGACCATGAGGCTGAAAAGATTGAGCCGCCCCAAATGCATGACCGGCTCCTGAAGGGCAACACCAACAAGCACAAGCTGATTGGCGACGATCAGGGGTAAAAACGATGTGAAGGTCCACATAAAGCCACGGAAAAAGCTTAATTTTTCACCATTCAAGGATGCGGCTTTAATGAAAAATCCTGTCATCCCGGGTGAGGCGCGCATAGGGCTGGCCAAGAAGGCGGCCATCAGTGCAAAAAGCGAAGCACTTATAGCGCCTGAGCGAATAACGCGAACCCATCCATCATCCGCATGCGGTGGCACATAGCGTGGACGACCAAATGGAATGTCAAAAATCACGTGATAGGCAATATTAAGGGCAATGAGGAAACCAATCAGAAGCCCCAGATCTAATAAAAACCCGCCAAATCTCTGAACAAGAGAGGCAGGAACGCTATAGGGACGATTAGTTTGGGGGCGCTTTAATCGCTTCAAAATCATATTTTTATCATACCTTATTTTTGCCTTAAGCGGCCAATGGCAGATCAAATTTATTAAGTGTGGTGGCTTGGCGGTTGTTCAGTTTTTTAACGTCGAAATCCTGTATCAACTCATTAAAGACCTTGTACCAATTGATTTCTGCATCCAGATGGATGAACACAGACCCCAGCCCCAGCGCTGCGCGGTCCATAAATACAAATTCACGCGGCACAGAAATACCGCCCTTATCCTTGGACAATTCACGGAGCTTCTTATGCACTTTTTCTGCAGTTTCGCGGCCATAGACTGCGCCTTCGGCGTGGCCTATTGGGCGAACCTTGTCTTCCATGACCGGGCCGTAAAGGAAGTTTGCCCATATATTGAGGGTTTCGATCTGCTCAACACTAAGATCCTTAAACCCCCATGTTTCATACGCATGAACGGCAAGATCGTTGTCCTTGGTCATCAACGCATTGTACAGATCAATGACGCCGCCCACAAAACCAGCCGGAAAAACCCGAACACAGCCAAAATCGAGCAAATTAATGCTCAGATCCTTGCGCACGGTGTAATTTCCCAAATGCGGATCGCCGTGGATAATCCCATAATAATACAGCGGCACGTACCACGCCCGAAACATGTTCATGGCAATGGTATTGCGCGCTTTCTGCGGGCTGTCCTTGAAGGTCAGGATTTTCTCGCCGTCTAGCCAATTTGTAGTCAATAAACGATTGGTCGAGAGCTCATCCACGACTGTCGGCACATGAACGCCGTCTTCATCTTTAAGAATTTCTCCATAAAGCGCGCAGTGTTTTGCTTCCCGCTCGTAATCCAGCTCTTCTTGCAAACGCTCGGCCAGCTCGGCATGAATATGCGAGGTCTTAATGGCCTTGTCATAGCGCTCATAAATACCAAAAATGATTTTCAGCTGATTAAGGTCCGTCTCAATGGCGCTTTGCATGTCCGGGTATTGCAATTTACAGGCAAGCTGTTCGCCATCATGGCTCACAGCCTTATGCACTTGACCTAAACTCGCTGCGGCTGCGGCCTCTTGTTCGAAGCTCTGGAATTTATCCTGCCAATCGGGTCCAAGCTCGGTTTTCATGCGCCTGCGCACAAATGGCCATCCCATGGACGGCGCGTCGGCCTGAAGCTTCTGAAATTCCTGTGCGTATTCCGCGGGCAGGGCTTCGGGAATCGTGGACAGGATCTGCCCGACTTTCATAAGCGGGCCCTTAAGATTGCCGAGTGCGCTCATGAGCTGCGCCGCATGCTCTGGGCGATCAATTTTGAACCCTAAAAAACGCTCACCCGCTAGTTTTGCGGCCAGTCCAGCCATAGTGCCTGAAACCTTGCCGTAGCGCATAATGCGAGATGAAAGCGTATTTTCCTTGCGCTCTTTCTCTTCTTTTTCAACAGGGTTTGACATGGGACTAATGTGGCGTTTTTTACCAGAATGTCGAGAATTAAATCAATATTTGCAACTTTTTCAATGAAAATATCTTGACATAACGTCCCATAATTCAGATATTCGGACCTCATTCTAATATTATGTATAAAAAAGAAGGCCGATGCCTGCAAGCTTCAGATCCAGACCAGATATTGTATCAGATTTACCGGTAAAGTTAGCCGCGATGTTAAAAAGGCATGCATTTTTTCTGAAGTCAGTAACACAGGGTTTTGTGGACGATAATGGCGTTGATATTGAGACGCTCGCTTACATGAAATTTGTTTCAGATTTAAAAGATGTTGTTGAGGGCTATAAAGAGGATATCCCTGAGGAGGTTTATGGAGACTTCGATGCATATCTTTTGTCTGTATCTAATCCCGCGGACATTGATAAAAGCGCACTTCATTTCATAAGATTCTGCAGGGCAATGAACGTTTATGATTATGTAGGGCAAGTGGGTGAATCAAAATACCAGCCAAATGAGCTTGAAGAAGCGGCATATAAAAACAAGAAAAACCTTCATGAAATTATAGAGCGCGCTGGCATGAAGGACGCCTATGATGCGCTTTTAAGGGTGGTGCCAATAACAAAGATGCCAGAGGAATCTCTTCCCGCGGATCAATCTCCGTTCAATGATACGTCATTCGATATCTTGTCTATCGTCGAAACGACAGTAGAATCAGGAGCTACAATAGACGTCTCGTGTTTTAAAACGGATGAATTTGCAGGTTTTTTATGTGGCCCATTTGATGCATCGGAAATAGAAATTCCCGGCGCAGCTTTAGATTTACTTACCGAAGATGATATCTCGCCAAATCAGGCGGCGAGAAACTACTATCTTAGCAAACCAATCTCAGGTATTCGCGAAGCTTTTGATCGCCATGGCTTGCCCTCTAAAATCGTAAAACGAGTTTCCCGAAAATTTACCCGAGAAGATCGTCAGGTATTAAGGTCAGCAATGCTTGCCTTGTATCAAAGGGCTTGCCCAGACGAATTTAGTGAATTAGAAGCTGTGTGAATAAGATCCACACTAGTTTTTAGATCAAAAATCCGGCACGATGAATCTATGGACAAACAAGCCGTGCAAAAAATTAAAGATGACATTATAACCGCAGCCTTGCCGCACGTTGCCTTTGATGGCTGGTCTTGGTCAGTTGTTGAGGGAGCAGCGCTAGATGCGGGTTATGAGAAATTTATGACCCGCGCCGTCTTCCCATCACACATGACGGATGTCCTGGACGGATTTGCTGATCTCGCAGATCGTTGGATGATGCAGGCTCTGGAGGGCGTAAATTCTGATGATCTTCGCATTCGTGAGCGCATAGCGACGGGCGTCATGTCGCGCTTGGGCGTCTTGCAGGAGCATAAGGAAGCGGTGCGTGCATCATTGGCAGTTTGGGTA